>DASSGJ010000054.1:0-8732 GCA_035693545.1 Candidatus Acidiferrum sp. | reverse complement strand
GACCCGCACAATATTTTCGCTCCCGGGCGATTTGTGGGAGGCATCTGAACTTTGCCTCTGGACCACCCCATTCCCGGTTTGATTCCCGTCTACGAAGATTATTCCCGTTGTGTGCATTGCGGCCTGTGCCTGAACCACTGTCCCACCTATCGCTTGTGGCAACTGGAAGCGGACTCGCCGCGCGGCCGGATTCGCCAGATGATGCTGGTCGAGCAGGGCGAACTAGCTGTCTCCGAAGGCTTCGTCGATCACATTGATAAATGCCTGGATTGCCGCTCGTGCGAATCGGCGTGCCCTTCGGCCGTGAGCTACGGAAAACTGGTGGAGCATGCCCGAGCGCGAATCGAGCGGGATTTCCAACGGCCCTTGCTGTCACGTGCCGCAAGAAATTTTGTTTATCACCGGCTGCTTCCTTATCCCGAGCGGATCGCCATGGCCGCGAAACTTCTGCGGCTCTACCAGCGCTCCGGCTTGCAAGCCGCCGCAAGGGCGACAGGAATCTTGAAGTTACTGGGGTTGGCAGAGCGAGACTTGCTGTTGCCGCTCGTCGATCGCAAATTCTTTTTCGATCAACTGGGCAGGATATTCTCCGCGAAGGGACCGCGGCGCGCGCGGGTCGCTTTTTTCGCGGGCTGTGTCGCCAATGTGACCTTCACCGCATTGAACGAAGCAACTATTCGTGTCCTCACCGCGAACGGCTGCGAAGTGGTGGTTCCCGACGGGCAATTCTGCTGCGGCGCGTTGCCGGCGCATGCGGGCGTTCGCGACGTGGCCCGCGAACTGGCGCGCCGGAACATCGCCGCCTTTGCTTCCACAAACTTCGACGCTCTCGTGACCAACGCCGCTGGTTGCGGCTCCACGCTTAAGGAGTACCAGCACCTCTTTACTCCGGAAGAGCCGGAGTACGCCGCCGCCGCCGCGCTCGCGGGAAAGACGCGCGATGTCACCGAGTTTCTCGCGGCGCTGGGCCTCGCCGCTCCGCTAAAACCTGTTCCCGCCCGGGTCACCTATCAGGATTCCTGTCACCTGCTGCACGGGCAGAAAATCCGGGAAGCGCCCCGGCAGTTACTGCGGGCCATCCCTGGGCTGGAACTGGTGGAATTACCCTTCGCCGATATCTGCTGCGGCTCCGCGGGCGTCTACAACGTGACCGAGACGAAAGCATCGCTCGACCTGCTCGCCGAGAAAATGGCTAACGTGAAAACCACCAACGCACAAATCATCGCCACCGCCAATCCTGGCTGTCTTCTGCAACTCCGCGCAGGAACGAAAATTCACAAAACCACGCAGGAAGTTCTTCACGTGATCGAACTGCTCGACCGCGCATCCGCGAATTCTGCAGAATCCGTTCGTTAGTCTTGCCGTTCAGCGCTCGCCGATCAGGTAGCGGCAACCCTGCGGCCCGGTCTTGGCGGAGTGCATGATCCCGGCGGGAAGATCGCAGCGTTCGCCCGTGTGGTAAGTCTTCGTCTCGCCGTTCATGGTCATACTCATCTCGCCCTTCAAGATGACATGCGCGGATTCCGCGCGGTGCTTGTGCTCGCGGTACTCCACATTTGGCCCGTCTTCCCAGACATACAGGTGACAGTAACCTTCGCGGATCAATTGTTCGGCGAGGTCTTTCTCGTCCATGGTCCCAATCTTAACGCTTTTTTCAATTATAAGACTCCCCATCACCGTGCAGAAACGACTTCGCCCTCACCGCAGCAATGGGGGTAGCTGCAGCGAGGGCGTGCCGTCTTCAGGAGAGAAGATCGTTAAAGCAAAGATTATTCGCCGGGCGGCGGAACTGCTTCGGGAACTTGTCCGCCCGGGCCATACATCACATTGCCCTTGCCATGCCGGAGTCCCTGTCGCACGGTATAGTCCGATGGCACGGCGAACAGCGTTGCGGCGGGTTCCTGGCGCTGAATGTTGGTCAGGGTGTAGGTGGTTGTTCCCAGGCGCGGGTCGGTCCGCGCGCTTTTCACCACCACCTGCAGATCCGGCGAATACCAGCGCTCGTTGACCACCGTGATGGGTTTGTCGTTGCCGATCTGTCCAACCGGAATCGTGCGCGTGTAACGTGTCCCCTGTGCGGAAACGCCGTTGAACGTTTGCGCGCCGAGGTCTTCCTTCTTCACGCTGCCGTTGGCGATTTCCTCTTGCATGCGGGCATCAAACCGGTTCTGCAACCCACCGGCCATCTTCTTGCCATGACCCAAGCCGGGCAATTGATCCGCGCTTTTGGTATCGGGGTGAAGAATAAATCCCGTTCCGGCGACCGGGTCGAAAATCATCACAAAAGGATTCGATTTTCCGCTGGCAACCAGCGGACCGATGACGGGAAACGTAGTCTCGCGGCGCACGCGCCCCTGTCCATCGCGAAAAATATTAGCCTGGACCTTGTGGTCGATAGTGGTGCCGTCCGCAAGAGTTTGAATCGTTTCGGTAACACCGACGGCCGAATACGGAGCGCCGGTCACCACTTTTCCGGGATGCATTTCCTCGAATCCCAGGATTTTCAGGCGCGCGCCGATGAAACCTCCGGGCATGAACTCATCCTGCGGCGGTGGACCCGGTGGCGGTTCCTGCGCCTTCATAGCAACAGGGCCGCCGAGCATGGCCGCCGTGAAAACCGTTAAAATCCATTTCCTGTTCATTCCAGATTCTCCTCTACTTCTCTCCTGTTTCTTCTCTCCCACGCGCGGCGAGCCCGCCGCGCAAAAATCAATTGCTCAACTGCGGCAGCCGGTATGCTTCCGGCTGGCCATCCGCGCCAAGCAGCAAATCCACTTGCACCAAGTCGGTCGCGTGCTCTTCATTGACCGACAATCCCAGCGCGCCGAGCGCGCCGCGCTCCATCTGCACCCGCACCACGGTAGAGTCGTCCAGCATTCCCGGGATTGCGCCGGGGATCAAAGCGAATCCCTCGCCATCATTTTCGGCAATCAATGTGCCGCCAAGCTCCGGCCCCGCAACCACGGGTCGACCGGCCGCCGGTACCGCAGATGGTTGCGGCGTTCTTGCGATAGTCGTCAGTCCGTGTCTCTGCCAGAGCACCAGGGAAGTGGCAACCAGAACCAGCGTTGCCGCAGCGAGCAGCCAGCTTGCCGCAATGACTCTTCCGCGGCTCTTCTCTGTGGTGTGGCGCGTCCGGAATTCCTGGCGCAGCCGCATCTCCACCCGGGAGGGGGCCGAGGCAGCCGATGTCGAATGTCCCAGCTCACGCAGATCCGCGCGCAACACCTGCGAACTTTCGTAAAGCGCCGCGCACTGCGGGCAATTTCGCAAGTGTTCGAAAGCCGCCGCGGAATCGAAACTTTCGGCGCCCGGCTCTCGATCCAATCCCATCGCGGCAAATTCTTCGCAATTCATCCCTAGTTCTCCAAAATTTTCAGTGGCCGGCGTTCGCGCGCTTCGGCGCTTCCCGCAGCATTTCAAGTTTCGCCAGCAACAACGCGCGTCCGCGGTGCAATCTTGAGCGCACCGTGCCGATCGGACATTCCAACACCTGGGCCGCCTGCTCGTAGCTCATCTCTTCCAGCTCACAAAGGACCACGGTCTCCCTGAACTCCGGCGGCAAAGACAACACAGCTGAACGCACTCTCTCGCGCCGTTCCCGAATCTCCGCCCAGTGCGCGGGAGTACGTTCGTCCGCTACGTCAATCGTCTGCGTATCGCCATCGCAATTCTGCACTTCCAGGGAAAATTCGCGCGGCTGACGCTCCAGATGCTTCATCACCCGGTTGCGGGCGACGCCATAGAGAAACGCTCCCAACGGGCCGCGTTCTGGATCGTACTTTCTCGGTTCGCGCACCAGGGTCATGAACACGTCCTGCACGATTTCTTCCGCCGCCCAGGCCTGACCGGTCATTCGCAGCGCGAACCGGTAAATCTGCGCGTGGTTGCGCCGGTACAGTTGCGTGAAAGCGTCTTCATCGCCCCGGGCCGAGCGCTTCAGCAGGACATCGTCTCTTTCCGGTGACTCGATGTGCGTTCTCCTGAGGTGACGCCTGCCTTATTGAACTATTCCCCGGCAGGCCCTCGAAAGTTCCCAGCCAACTGGGAGTTTAAGGACGTAAATGGCACTTGCTTCGCGCTCTACTCTAAATCAAACCCCGTCAAAGGGTTAGAGTTGCGGCAGGCGAAGGCGGTCCGGGTTAGTCGAGGGTGAGGAAGGCGCTTCTAAGGATAAGACGCTGCTCAACGAGCTTTCTTGCCGGGGCGAAACATGTTCGCCGCAACGCGCGTCACCAGTCGGCGGGGCACCAACCGCTGCGAATGCGCGCCCAGATAATTTCCCAATCCCGAAATAACGTAGCTCTTTCCGGCAGCCAGCGCCTGCAAGCCCGTTCGCGCAACCTTGTCGGCAGGTTCCTGATTCCGCGCGGTAAAGGCTTCCTGGCCCGCGACAGCGTGGAATTCCGATTCCGTCGAACCGGGACACAAGGCACAAACGCGAATTCCGTGCGGCTTCATCTCTTCCGCCAAGCCTTCCGCGAAATAAAGGTCAAACGCCTTCGTCGCGGCATACGTGGAGATATAGGGCACCGCCTGGAATGCAGCCGTCGAAGCGAGAATCAAAATATCGCCGCTGCGCCGAGCGACCATCTCCGGCAGGAAAAGCCGGGTAAGATACACCATCGCGGTGCAATTCACTTCCACCATATCCAGCAACCGGTCGGTTTCCACCTGCTGCACTTCGCCGTACTGCCCGAACCCTGCGTTGTTGATCAGCAGGTCAATACGCAATCCTTTTTCTTTTGTGAACGCGAAAATTTCCGGCGGCGCTTCGCGCTTGGCCAGGTCAGCGGCAAACGCGTGCGTCTGGACGCCATGCTTGTTCCGCAAATCGTTCGCCACCTGTTGTAGCTTGTCGAGACGCCTCGCCGTCAGCACCAGGTGCGTGCCTCCCGCCGCCAGCTCTTCGGCAATCGCCACACCAATCCCCGCGCTCGCGCCGGTCACCAGCGCCCACTTGCCCTTCCATTCGCTGATCATTCGAATTTGTCCTCAGGAAATTGGTGGATCACGCGGAGTCTGCCGAATTTGTTTTCCGCGGACCCAGAACCGATTCTTTCAGCTGCACGCCCTTCGCTTTCATCCGGTCCATCAATCGCCGCGCCCATACGAACTCCGCGGCCAGCAGCGTTAACCCAAGAAAAATAACCAGCCAGCCCGGCCCCGGTGTAACCAGCATAACCGCTCCCAGGCCCAGAAGCGTAAACCCCCCGAGAATTTTAAAGAAGCGCCGGACTTGCTCAATGGTTTGAAAGTGCATGTGCCCTCAAGGGCAGAGGCGGGGACCCCTTATTGTGACCGTAATTCCTGCTCCAAACAACAGCCACACAACTTGGATGCGCTGACGACGAAAAGTGGACGCGCCAAACAGCGCCGGAAAACGAAACACAGAATAATACGGAACGAGTTTTATATTGAATGCACTTGTGGGCATAAAGGACCCGCGCTGGATAATGCTTGCCGCAATTGTGCTGCAGAAATTCCAGTTTCTATTTTCGGACGAACGGGACGAGCGTCGTCTCTAGCCGAAGAGTCGTAACGTGCGCGGGAAATTGCTTATTTAACTCATGCATCGCGGGACATGAACAAACCTATTGCCAGCAAGAGAAATGAGGAAGAAGCCAATAGCAAGTTCGGACCTCTCCGGCCCGAAAATGATAATCCAGTGGATGTTAAAGACGAAGGCGGTAACCGCAGCCCACGCTGAGAACCGCCGAAGCGACCATGACCCACGAAGCACAACCCAAGGCGACCACAGCACGAAAAAGAGCGTGGTTAACACGCTTATGGAGGAAAGTACAGCATGGTGCAGTGTCTCGAATTGGATGCCCTTGCACGGCAATATTGCGCAGGAGGCATAACGAAACGCCTTCCAACCCTGCAACGGCGCCTGCATGTCATGAGCTTTGATTGTGGGAAGAAACCAAGCGGCCGCGTGTAGAACCCACGCCGTCAAAATTAGAGGGGTAGGTTTTTTCATATGGCTGCCTTATGTGACAGCCGCTTTTCAGACAGTGAATCTAGCGGGATTATGCTGCGCCAATGCCCCGGCTTGGCAGGTTGGTTTGCCCCAACGCCATTCTTTCAATGCTAGCTGCCATCAAAGGAGTCTCGCGGCGGTTGTGTTCTCCCTCAACATGCTGCCTGGCCCCAGCGGCATCCTTAAACTTAATCTTGTGCTGGGCGATAAAATCCATGAACTCTGCGGTTGGGTGGACGGTCATACTACTCACAAGCTCGCAGGTGTTTTCATTGATCTTTTTAACGTTTAGGGTCCGTACTACCTGCGCGCGAGTGCGACCATTCGGCGTAAATGCCTCTGAGACAGAGACCAGCTTACATAATGTTGGCGTAGCAGTCTCGACCACATAACGCTGGATCACAAGCGAATGACCAATCACTTCGACGTTAATAACCATGGGCTTTCCTTCGTCATTCAAGGTTGTGCCACAGGAGATGTGGTCGGGAGGACAGCAGCGGCGATACTCGCCCTCAGATAATTTGAAGAGCCAAGTCGCAAGGTCGACCCTTTCGACGGGAGCGTTGACGACGCAGCTACAGGTAACGTCGGAAAGCTGCATATCAGTCAGAATCGTGTCGGTCATGCTCCCCTCCTTCATATCCAAAGCTCGCTGAACGCAGCAGTTTTTCCAAACCACGAGAAAACGCTCGTGATGACATCAGTGAGTGTGGACTCTGCACGTCAGCCAGTAATCGTTTAGGGGCAATCCGATCCCTACACCAGGTGACGGTATTTACGAGGCCTGCGAGGCGATCGGCAGGGAAGACGTGATTTGCAAATCGATGATAAGGAGCAGTTGGTGTTCGACTTGTATAAAACGCGCCGCAGTCACCCCACCTAGTGCCTGTTTGACTCGTTCGTAAGTCCTTGCCAGAAGTTCATTGCACTCTTTTTGATAGGAGAGTGCATTCTGGATAAGCTCATCGGCTTTGGCATCGGTCATCTGATCGTAAGATCTCGCGTATTCCTTGATGTTCTCCACTCTTTTGTTGTTGAGTTTCGTGAGTTCTGCGTCGTATTCGCTGTAGATTGGCCAGAACTTGGTGGCATCGTCGGCGCTCAGCAGCATGACCGCTCCCATGATTTCAGCTTTTTGCTGCCGAACGTCCTCGCGCAGCAGTTCGATATATTCCTGTAGGTTTAGCTCCTTGGGGTCTTGTGCAGTTGATACCTTTGAAGGTGCCTCCTCATTTTTTGACTGGCCCCGAACGGTCGGCAGAACCGCCGCCAATTGCAAAACTGAAATCCCAAGCAAGATTCGTGTAAGAGATTTCATCGCTTTCGCCTTTCTCTGAAACGGCTGCTTTCCAGTGCCTGCATCTAATTCGGAATCCAAGCGAGTTCGCAATGAATCCGGCCACGGCGTTGAGTATGTTCCGGGTACAAAGTCTCTCAACTGTCAAAAGTTTCAGGTCTGCTGCTTAATGTCAAAGGATCCCAGCACGCGTCATCCACGAATTCCGCGTTAACCAGGCAGTAGCGCGTCCACTGCGCGTGTGCTCACTGCTAAGATTTCTTCGTTTTGTTGAGATCGTCGTCCTTATAGTATTTCGTTCCTTGCAGGGTCAACTGCAGGGCTAGACCGTTTTTGGTGATTTGGTAGACCCATACTCCTGGGGCAGCTTCCATTGCTCCCGAATACGCTCCGCCTTTTTCCCCAGCCTTGGCGGCAGCGTCCGCTTGCCCTGAACCTTCCCAGCCGGAATCCAGAAATTGCGCCAGTGCCTTCCCGGTCTCGAAGACAAACACCACGTCATAGTCTTTCACTCCTATGCCCAGGCCGCCCCCGGCCGAAATCATCTTCATGAACGTTTCTTGTTTGGTCTTGTTGTTGACGGCCAGTCCCGAACCTCGTGCCGTGCTCAACAGCAAAACGTTCACCCCCATGTTGTTGAAAACGGCATAACCCGCCGCTTTCTGGATTGCTGCTTTAGAAGCAGGTTCCGTCTTGTACAAACCCGTCAAGACTTCAGCAGCCATTTTGCGAGTTTTTTCTCGTTTATTTTCGTCATCATCCGCGCGAACACATGTGCTTGCAGACAGCAAAGCCAACACCAGCATCGAGGCGATCATTTTCAATCTCATAGAATGCTCCTCCGAGTAGCGAAGTAGGACTGTTGGCGGGCCTTCTCTTCCACTACTCAATTTTCGTAGAGAGGATGGAAATGGGGCACTTTCTTGGCCGTTTGACATCACAAACTCCGTGACGAGGCGAGGACCGAATCCGGCCAGGGCGTGAGTATGCTCTGGGTACGAAGTCTCTCAACTGTCAAAAGTTCCAGATCTGGCAGAACGGGCAGCTCATGTCATCCAGGAGCTGGGAACTAATTTCTTTGTCTTTCGACACTAAGCGAATACGCTAAACCATCTGAGTCCGTACATAAGACCAATTTGGATAATCATCTTCCTGTGTTTGTGGGGCTACGTCTTTTGGAGTTGGGCGACGTGGCTGCGCAGACCATCAACAACGAATCGAGGGCCATCTCAGAACTTTATAACTATGCCAGCAGAAACCCTGCCCTGTCTGTCTTGGGTCTGGCCGCCGAACTGAGTCATAAGCCAATCTGCCTGCACCAGGCGTATTCCGATCCCCTTCCGAAGCCCGATGTCCAGTCCTCCGCCAACGAGCATGGCGAAGGCGTTGTCGCTGGTCCCTCTCGCCGAGATTGTCGCGCCACCAAACAAGGCATGCACGAAGGGCTGAACT
>DASSGJ010000053.1:0-2245 GCA_035693545.1 Candidatus Acidiferrum sp. | reverse complement strand
CGCCATTTTCTACTTTCCAATTTCCATTTTCCAAAATTAAACCGGCCGGTTCGAAAACGCATCCGCCAAAACCGTCTTCCCCGCAGGCCTCACCAGCGCATGCGCCAAGGCCCCAATCAATTTCGTATTCTCCGCCGGACTTCCCACCGAAATCCGCACCGCCTCCGGCAATCCCATCCAACCCAGCGGCCGGATAATCACGCCCTCCTGCAACAACTCGTCGCAAAGCCCCTTCGCCTGCGGCCCAATCGGCACAAACAGAAAATTCGTCTCGCTCTCGACCGGCGCCAAGCCCAGCTTCTTCAACTCTTCGTACATCCTCTTCCGCTCCGCCCGGTTGATCTCCACCGACTTCCGCACATGTTCTTCATCATCCAGCGCCGCCAGTGAAGCCGCCTGCCCCACGCTGGTCACATTGAACGGCGTCCGCAGCTTGTTCATCTCCGCCACCAGCGTCGGATGCCCAATCCCATACCCGATCCGCAACCCCGCCAATCCATAAACCTTCGAAAACGTCCGCAGCGTCAGCAAATTGTTGTACTCGCGAAACAACTCCATCGCTTTCGGCAAATCCGTCCGGTCCGCATACTCCCGGTACGCCTCATCCAGCACAATCAGCACGTCCCCCGGCACTTTCTTCATGAACGCGCCAAACTCCGCCGCGCCAAACGCCGTCCCCGTCGGATTGTTCGGATTCGCGATGTACACAATCCGCGTCTGTGGCGTCACCGCTTGCGCAATCGCGTCCAAATCAAATCCGGAATTCTTCAGCGGCGTCAAAATCAATTTCCCGCCGCTCGCCCGGATCGCAATCGAAAACAGCGCAAACGATCCCTCGCTCGTAATCCCTTCGCTTCCCGGCTTCAACAGCACTCGCGAAGCCAGGTCAATAATCTCGCTCGATCCTAACCCCACAAAAATCTCTTCCGCCTTCACCCCAAACCGCGCCGCCAGCACTTCCCGCAGCCGCTTGCTTCCGCCATCCGGATACCAGTTCGCATCTCCCAGCGCACGCCGCGCCGCCTCCATCGCTTTCGGCGAAGGCCCCAGCGGGTTCTCGTTCGACGCCAGCTTCACTGCATGAATCTTCAGTTCCTGCTCGACCTCTTCCACGGGCTTCCCCGCAACATAAGCCGGCAGCCCTTGAATGTACTCCGGTATCAGCTCTTCCAGTGTGTGCGTCATAACCCCAGCTTATCTGCTTTATCAAAATTTGTGCAGCCCCATTGCCAACTCATCAATCCCAGCCGCGGGTCCGGCGCCACATTTTCGCATCCCCCTTCTCTCTTTCTGCATCGAATCATCGATGCCCTGCGCGCCACAGGCTGAGCTCTCCCCTCCTTCCCCGGATGGCCTTTTCCGCAAACTTCCTTGCGCCCCCCTTGTTTCCTCAAATACAATATATCGTATGGCGATATATTCCCGGAACCCTGCCTCCGGTGGTATGCTTTCCCTTCCGGTGGATTTCGCACGACAACCAATCTGTGGTGTCTAGGAGGACACGAATGAATCATCCGCACTCCCCGCTGCACCGTTCGTTGCTCGTTTTCGCTTCTGCTGCTCTTCTGTTTGTCGCCGGCTGCCACAAGAAGACGCCGCCTCCGGCGCCTGCTCCCCCACCCCCGGCACCCGTAGCCGCCAAGCCCACGGTCAGCATCTCCGCTGATCGCACCGCCATCAACAAGGGCGAATCCGCCAAGCTTTCCTGGACCACCACCGACGCCACCAGCGTTTCCATCACTCCCGAAGTCGGCGCTGTCACCGCGCAGGGCTCCACCACCGTCACCCCTGCCGATTCCACCACCTATGCCATCACGGCCACCGGCCCCGGCGGCAGCGCCGATGCCAACGTCCGAATCACTGTCAACGCCCCTGAGGCACCTCCCCCGCCTAAGGGCCCCAGCTTTGCCGAACTCTTTGCACAGGAAGTCCGCGACGCCTATTTCGATCTCGACAAGGCCGACATTCGTCCCGATGCCCGCCAGGCCCTCGAAAAGACCGCTTCCTTCCTCAAGGGCTATCCGAACGCAAAGGTCATTATCGAAGGCCATTGCGACGAACGCGGTTCCACCGAGTACAACCTCGCTCTCGGCGATCGCCGCTCCAATGCCGTCAAACAATATCTCGTCAACCTTGGCATTCCTGCCGCCAATCTCAGCACCGTCAGCTACGGCAAGGAAAAGCCTTTCTGCCACGAGTCCAACGAATCCTGCTGGCAGCAGAATCGCCGCGGCCACTTCGTCCC
>DASSGJ010000052.1:0-13902 GCA_035693545.1 Candidatus Acidiferrum sp. | reverse complement strand
GAGTAATCTTGCCGCCGGAAAACAACCTGCCGGATTTGCCGCCGTATTCGCTGGACGTGCAGGCGATGGATCTTGGCTCCGATACAAAAGCCGTCGGGCTGGAGCTGATTGAGACGGAGAGCCGCGAGCCGTTGCGGGGGGAAGAAGCGGCCGCGATCTGGTCGGCGGTGTTCCCTGCGCTGGCCAGCGATGAGAACTGGGTTCTGGATTTCTTCAGCCACTTGGATCGCGTGAGGGAATATTGCGGGAACCATGAAGTGGAATTTCGGGAAGCGGCCAACCGCTGCCTGGTGATTCGCCAGCCGGCAGGCGAGAAACTGCGCAGTCTGGTTGCGCGATTCGCCGGCGAGACTTTTGGATTGCGGTGTGGCGCGGCGGCTCGAGAGCCCGATGCCCAGGTCGAGAGCGAGCTTTCTCATCGTGGACTGGACGCCTATCAGGATGCCTACCCGCGATATACCTTTTGTGCGATTTGTGAGCCCGATGACGGTTGGGTGACGTTGCTGAGCCAGAGTTTGTGGCCGAGCGAAATCATCCGCCGTGCGCGGCCGGCGCTTCAGCCGTTTGACGTGCACATTGCACGGCCACAATGAATCGGGTCCGTTTGACGCTCCATCGGATGGTTGCTAAATTGCCTTGTTTGGATAGAAGACGCGGAATTCTCGGATGAAACGTATCTGGAAGAGCATGCTTTTGCTGACAGTGTCGGCCGCGGCTGGCGGCTGCCCGCGCACGGTCACAAAGTCCACGAAACTGACCGTGAAAGAACGGCCTGTGGCGCGGGAGGCGAGCGAAGAAGACCTGCTCGACCGCTACAATTCCCTGGCCCGCGGGTTAAAGAGCATGGATGCCACGCTGGAGCTGAAGGCGACGGCGGGAACGAAGTACAGCGGCGTGATCGACGAGTATCACGAGGTGAAGGCATTTTTGCTGGCGTCGCGCCCCTACAACGTTCGAATGATCGGCCAGGTTCCTGTGGTTGGGAAAACCGTGTTCGATATGGTCAGCGACGGCCAGACCTTTGAAGTTTCGATTCCGCCGAAAAATAAATTTCTGACCGGGCAGGTGGCGCTGGAACGGCAGAGCAGCAAGCCGATTGAGAATCTGCGCCCGCAGCACCTGGTGGATGCCGTCTTGTGGCCGGAAGTGCGCAAGGAAGAAGTGGTGCTGATTGAGGAATACAACGACGAAAACGCGCGGTATTACGTGTTGACCGTGCTGCGCGGCGGATACAAGTCGGAAATTTTGCGAAAAATCTGGTTTGACCGCGCGGATCTTCACATGGTGCGGCTGCAAGCTTACGGGCCGAAGGGCGCGCTGCTTTCCGATGTGCGCTATGCGAACTGGCAGCCGGTCGCCGCCGGGAGCGCCGCGGAATATCCGATGAGCGTCCACATCGAGCGGCCGCACGATGAATACCAGCTGGACCTGGGCATCACCAAGATCGCATTGAATGAAACATTGGAAGCGGACCGCTTCAAGCTGGAAGCTCCCGCGGGCGCTGACGTCGTACACGTGGGAGAAAATTCCGAGGAGAAGCGGCCATGATGGGCCAGTTCGTTTTCCGGAATTTGTTTCATCGCCCGATGCGCACGCTGATTGGCGTGGTGGCCATCGCCGTGGAAGTGACTCTCGTCATCGTCATCGTTGGGCTTACCTCCGGCATGCTCCAGGAAACCGCCAAGCGCATCGAGGGCATCGGCGCGGACATCATGGTGCAGGCGCCTGGAGCACAAATGTTCATGGTGTTGGGCAGCGCACCCATGCCAATCAAAATCGGCGAAAAAATTCACGAGCTCAAATACGTGCAATACGTCAGCCCGGCGTTTCTGCAGTTCAACACCTCGGGCGGCGTTGAAACCATCTGGGGCATCGACCCGGACTCCTTCCGCGACGTTTCGAACGGCTTTGTGTTTTACGAGGGGCACGACCTGCAGGGGCCGGACGACATGCTGGTGGACGACTGGCAGGCCAAAGCCAAGCACGTGAAGCTTGGCGACACCTACACGCTGCTGAATCATTCCTGGAAAGTCGTCGGCATCGTCGAGCATGGAAAAGCCGGCCGCATTTTCGTCCCCATCACCACGCTTCAGGAACTGGTGGGAGGCCGCGACAAAGCCACGATTTTCCTGGTCCGATGCACCCGGCCGGAGCATACGGCGGATGTCATTGGAGAAATCAAGGAATTGCTGCCCAACTATCCGGTGCGTCCGGTAAAGGAATTCATGACGTTGATGACGTCAACCAACATTCCGGCGTTGCAGACCTTCATCAATTCCATGATCGCCCTGGCGGTCTCCATCGGCTTGCTGGTGATCTTTCTTTCCATGTACACGACTGTCCTGGAGCGGACCCGCGACATCGGCGTGCTAAAATCGTTGGGCGCCAGTAAATTCCTGATTATCCGCGCGCTCCTGGCGGAAACCACTTTGCTCTGTTTGCTTGGAATCTTTGCGGGCATCGGCCTGAGCTATGCCGTGCGGGCCGGCTTCCTGAAACTCTATCCGACGCTGTCCATCTTAATTACAGCGGACTGGATTCTGCGCGCGGCCTTGATCGCCATCGTAGGCGCATTGATCGGCGCAAGTTACCCGGCGTGGCAGGCCAGCCGCAAAGACGCGGTGGAAGCACTCTCGTACGATTAGCGCAACATTTGTTTGTAGCGTCCACCTTAAGGTGGACATTACTGGGATGGGAAACTAGGCAGAGATGGCAATCACAGTTACAATACGAACGAATTCCACCGGAATCACGGAGCCCGAGTTCAAAACCTTGGAGCCGCTGCTCAAAATCGAGAACGTCTGGAAGCTGTATCACGCGGGCAAAGTGGAAGTCCCGGCCCTGCGCGGCGTAAATTTCGAGGTCTTGCCCGGGGAATCCGTGGCGGTCATGGGGCCTTCGGGCTGCGGAAAGTCCTCCCTGCTCTATGTGATCGGCGGGCTGGCCAAGGCGTCTCGCGGAAAAGTGCTGGTGGACGGCAACGACCTGGTGACGATGAGCGATGCGGAACGCACCAAGCTTCGCCGCCACAAGATCGGTTTCGTCTTCCAAAGATTCAACCTGTTGCCAGCACTGACGGCCAAGGGCAACATCGCGATTGCACAGTACATTCACGGCGATGGATTCGATCCGCACCGTTTTGAAGTCGTCACCAAAATGCTCGGCCTGGATGGCAGGCTGGAACACCGGCCGTCGGAAATGTCCGGCGGCGAACAGCAGCGCGTGGCCATCGCCCGGGCGATCATCAACGAGCCGAAAATTCTTCTGGCGGACGAACCCACGGGCAATCTGGACACCAAGAATTCCGAAATTGTGCTGGAAATGCTGCGGCGATTGAACAAGGATCTGGGGCAAACGATCGTGATGATCACCCACAATCCGGAAGCCACTGCGTATTTTGACCGGGTAGTACACATGCGCGACGGCGTGATTGTGGACGGAGTGCCGGCGGACTGAATCATGGCGGGAATTGGCCAATTCTTTTACAGGACGTTTTTCTGGTCCTACGAGCGCGGCTCGTGGCAATACGACGTCGCGGTAATCCTGATTCTGGTCTTTGTGTTCACGCCGAAGAGCTGGTTTCACGACCAGCCGCAAGTGGGCTTGCCGGTGAACTCCACGCAGGTGGAACTGCTGTCGAAGTCTGGCGAGACGGAACTGTACCGGGTGGATTCACGTGTGCTCGCCGCGCCGACGCGCACCCCTGCCCTTCAAAACGACCTTCACAATGCTTTGCAAAACGCCGGCGTGGGTCTTCAGGACGGCCGCTTTGCGATTGGAAAAATTGAGCCGCTGCGCGACGCAAACGGCGACGTTATCGCCTACCAGGTCGAAATCAAGCATTAATTCCACGATTTAATCTCGGGCGCCGGGAACCGAGTCGGCGTCCGCCCCCTTGTGCTACGATTTGAGGGTAGAAAGTTTGGAACGAGACAGGGGATGCATTGAAAAAAACCGCCCTTTTTGCGTTGCTTTTGCTGCTTGGCTGGCTGGCATCACCGGCTTCGGCTGGCAGCGGACAGAATTCCGGGAAACTGACTCTGGATTACGTGCTGACCATGATGGACCGGTCGGCGGAGGATTTTCACAGCCTGACCGCGGCGCTTGATCACGTCAAATACACCGCGGTGGTAAAGGATACCTCGACGGAATCAGGCGAAATTTACGTGCGCAAGGATTCCAAGCTGCGCATTGATTTTATTTCACCTGACCCGCGGACGATTATCCGCAACGGCGACAATCTTTACATTTACACGCCAAAAATAAATCGGGTGGAAGAGTACAACATCGGAAAGAACCGAGTGCTCGCCGACCAATACCTTGCGCTGGGCTTCGGGACCCGCGTGGAGAGCCTGAAAAAAAGCTATGAAGTCAGCCTGTCCGGAGAGGAAGAAATGGACGGGCACAAGATGGCGCTAGTGGAACTGGTGCCGCGCTCCGATGAAGTCCGCAAGCAGATTACGAAAATTGTGATGTGGGTCGACGAAGCCTCCTGGCTGCCGGTGCAGCAAAAATTTCTGGAGGCGGGCTCCGGCGACTATTTTCTGTCGCGCTACAAGAATGTGATGAAGAATCTCAAGATCGGCGACGGCAAATTCAAAGCCGACTGGCCGAAAGGCACAAAAATCGAGAAACCGCACGAGTAGGCTGTAGCTCGGGCCTTCAGGCCCGAGGGTTTCCATAACCACATCCACAATTGTGCCGGGGCACCGAAAACCCTCACCCCTGAAGGGGTGAGCTACAGCGCCTTTAAGCCCTTGCCCCTTCCCTTTCCAATAATTTCTGTTTGCGCTGCAGGCCCCAACGATAGCCCGCAAGCTCGCCATCGGTGCGAATCACGCGATGGCACGGCACCACGATGGACGTAGGATTCGTCGCGCAAGCACGAGCCACCGCCCGCACGGAATTGGGTTTGCCCAGCGCCCGCGCGACTTGCGTATAGGTGCGCGTGGCCCCAACCGGAATCTTCTGCAGTTCCTGCCACACGCGCCGCTGAAACGCAGTGGCTTGCACATCGAGCGGCAGTTCCCTGCTGGGCGCGCGGCCTTCCACGCGACTGAGAATCTCCTTCAGCCAGGTTTCGTTGCCTGCGGCCGAACGCGCGATCTCTGCCCGCGGGTATTCTTTCTGAAGTTCACTCACTAGGGATCTGTCGTCTTCGCCCAGGTAAACCGCGGAAACTCCGCGCTCGGTTCCCGCCACCAGCACCTTGCCCAACGAACTTGCCGCTACCGTGAATCCGATCTTCATGCCTGCTCCTCCCTTCCGGTACGATGCCGGGGTCATTCCCAACTGTGCGTTTGTTTTTTCATACACGCGGCTGGGCGAGCCGTAGCCGCATGCATATAGCGCCTCGGAAATGTCCGCGCCTTCCCGCAGTAGTTTCTTGAATTTTTCCAGGCGCGCCGCATGCGCGAATTCACGCGGCGACAGGCCAGTCGCGCGGTGAAACACGCGGCGCAGTTTGGCGGTTGAACTGTGCAACTGCGCGGCGATCGGGCCGAGACGAATCGATTCCTCCTCGCTGGCATTGCCGAGCAATTTCGCCGCCTGTTTCACCAGCGAAACTCCTTCGAGTTCTTCCGTGGGACGGCAGCGCCGGCACGGGCGGTAGCCGTTCTTTTCCGCTTCCTGCGTGGTGCGAAAAAAAACAACGTTTTGCCGGAGCGGCCTGCGCGCCGGGCACGTCGGCCGGCAATAAATGTGGGTGGACCGCACGGCGAGAAAGAACTTGCCGTCGGCGCGCGGATCGCGCTGCAGAGCCGCTTGCCAGAATTCAGCCGCGGCCCGCGGGGTAATGTCGGTTGTGTGAGAAGTGCTTGCCATGGTGATCATGCGCCAAGAATACAGAAGCCGATGATAGCAATCTATCCGGTTTCGGGCGTCAAAGTCGGGTCAGGCTTCGCCGGGGCACGGGACGACTTCCTCGGGCGGCGCAGCGGGCTTGTGGGGCGCCAGGATCACCAGCAATACCGCGGCGAGAATGGTGCCGCTGGCGATCAGAGTTCGCAGCGTCAATGCTTCGCCTCCGAACGACCAGCCAAGAAAAAGGGCCACGACGGGATTGACGAAGGCATAAGTGGCCACGCGCGAGGCGGTACTGTGCTTGAGGATGTAGATGTAGGCGGAAAAGCCAAGCGCGGAGCCGAAGGAAAAGAGATACAGCACGGCCAGCCACGAGCGCAGCGTAACCTGCGCCGGGTGAAAGTGCTGCAACTCACCCGTCGCGGCCGCCACGATCCACAATCCCACGCCGCCCGCTAGCGATTGCATCGCCACTCCAAGCAGCGGAGAGTGCGGCACCGGATGATGCCGCGAGTAGATCGATCCTGCAGCCCATGCCAGTGAGCCGAGAATCAGAATCACGGCGCCAAAGGGATTGACACGTTCGGAGCCGCCAAGGTGCGACGGGCCTACGAGCAAAGCAATACCCGCGAAGCCCAGGAAAAAGCCAATGAGGACGCGCGGGGCGGGCCGGCAGCCTCCCGGCCGCAGCCAATCGAGAATGACCATCCAGAGTGAAACGGTAGCCACGAGCAGCGAAGCGATGCCGGACGGGACGCGGGTCTCCGCCCACGAGAGCGCTCCGTTGCCGCAGAGCAGCAGAAGAAGTCCCGTGATGATGGTCGTCCGCCACTGCGCCAGCGTGGGTTTTTCTTTGCTCTGGTAGCGAAAAAGCGGAAAGAAAATCACCCCGATGGCGACATGCCGGATTCCCGCCAGGACAAAGGGCGGAATTGTCTCCACGCCGATGCGGATAAAGAAATAGGTGGAGCCCCAGAGAATGTAAACCGCAGCGAACGCGATTAAAACCATGGTGCGGGGAGCGGCGGGAACGCGTGGGATCGCAGGAGAAACTTCGGAAACCGTTGGAGTGGAATGGGAGCTCATTCGGTGGCCTGGTCTCTATTCGATGTGAAGATAGTCTGAAATGGTAACGAGCGCAGCGTCCATATTGGAACAAGCAACGGCACGGGGCGAAGGGAAAGGGAAAATTTGGAACACTCTTCGACCCCGGTACTAGTCCTAAGTGTTTCGATTTAGGACACTTCGGCTGTTTTCCACAGGTTGACACTTTTCCTCAGAGATGGCATTTTGGCAGCCCAACTTCTTGGGGTTCGCTCTAGCACGTCAAGTAATAGAACTAAGGCAGTCGGGCCTTTGTAGAGTCATCTCTCTGAGGGGTGAGATGAGCGCCGCCAATCACGCTCTAGCTTGGGACAATCTTTCAGTACAAGACGTCAAGGCTCAGGCCACCGCTGCGCCTGCCCCATCGCTTCCATCGATTCCAGCCGCTTCGCCAGTGCCGGCGCTGCGGGTAATGCCTCTGTTACGCGCGCCACAGCCGCGACGCTTCGTGCGCGTGCCAACGCATGTCGTGGGAGTCCATCTGGAGCAGCGGGAATGCCCAAGGGCGTCCCTGAGGCTGCCGTTGAAGCTTAGAAGCGTGGGCGGGGTGCTGGAGGACTATCCCGTGACCCTGGTCACCCGGGATATCAGCTCCTCAGGGGTGTTTTTCCTCTGCCCGAAGGCGCTGGCGATTGACACCGAAATCGAGCTGGACATCGTGCTGGTCAGCCGCCCGCTGGGCTATGGCAACGTGGTCGTCTCCTCCAAAGCCCACGTCAAGCGCGTGGAGCCGGCGAACATGCCAGGCTGGTTCGGCGTTGCAGTAAGTTTTGATGACTTCGCCTTCGACCGGGACGACAACGTCCCTGGCCGCTTCTCCGCCGCCGACTGACAGTCTCTTCCCCGACCAATTCCCTCTTCATCAACCTCCCACTCCGGGTGTTTCTGCTAATCTGATGGCGATGACCTCCCGGCCCGTTCTTCATGGCGTCCTGTTCGATTGGGACGGCACGCTGTTGGACTCCTACCATGCGGATTCCCAGGCCTTTCTCGCCATGTTTCGCGCGCTGGGAGTGGATTGGGGGCTCAAAGAGCTGGAGGCGCACTATTCGCCGGACTGGTATGCGGTTTACCGCGCCGCGGGGATCCCGGAAGCGCGCTGGGACGACGCAAATCGGGTGTGGCGGGAGTTTTATGCCAAGCATCCTTCCAAGCTGATGGGTGCGACACGCAAGGTCTTGGCGCAATTGAACGGACGGCACAAGCTCGGCCTTGTGAGCAGCGGAGATCGCGACCGGGTAGCCCGACAATTGCGGGAGTTCCGACTGACGCGCGTGTTTCGCACCCGCGTTTTGGGAGGCGACACGGTGGAGAAGAAACCACATCCCGCCCCGTTGTTGAAAGCATTGAAAGAGATGAAAGCGGACGCGCGAGATTGCGTCTATGTGGGGGACACGCCGGAAGATGTGGAAATGGCGCGAGCGGCGGGAGTCCGGCCAATCGCGGTGTTGGGACCGTTTCCCACGGAAAAAAGGTTGCGCGCAGTGAAGCCGGAGATCCTGTTGGAGAGATTAGAGCAATTGCCGGCCGCGCTGCGGCAGTTGTACAGCCTGTAGCTCACCCCTTTAGGGGTGAGGTCTTTCATAACCCCGGCGAGATCGTAGCGTTGGAGGGAAAAACTCTCAGGCCTGAAGGCCTGAGCTACAGGGCGAGCACTACGGTTTGGTGGCCGGTGCCGGAGTCGCCGTGGGCGTCGTCGCTGGCTGCGCAACTTCAACCGCGGGGAACGGCTTGAAGTCAGACCACTTGATGGTGACGCGGACGGGCACTTCACGGCCCTGAAGTTTGTAAACGTCTTCAGAGCGGGAATAGTTGGGGAACCAGAATCTGCCTTCCACGTTTTCGCGGTAAGTCTCGTACATGTTAAAGGGCAGGGCGCCGGAGCGCATGGGGCCGAGATCGGTGACCCACTTGCCATACGTCTTCACCACTTCCAGATATTTCTGATCCACCCAGACAATGCCGTCGAACAGCGGGTGCTTGCGGTCCAGCGTTTTCGGATGGACTTCAAAAATGTAGCAATCGATCTCGTCCACTTTTTCGCTGCTCAGGAATTTCACATTGTATTTGCCGAGCTGGTCGGTGGTCAGCGGAAATGCTGGGACATTGCCCACAGAATGCGCGTCGTCGGGCTCGAACTGAACATACTGCAGCGAGGATTGCGGCGCGGCCAGAGCTTTTTCATAGAGTTGGCCGCTGCTGGAGCGCACCGCCTGGTAGGTGGCGCTGTATTCGCCGGCGGGTTTTCCGTCGGGTCCGAATTCCTGGATCCGGATAGTGCGGCGATAGGAGTAGAGCGGCCGCTCCGCCTGGTAAAGATCCTCTTTCTTGGTAAATGCGCTGATGATCTGCGCCGGAGGCAGGGCGGGCGGTGCTTCCGGCTGGGCCGCACCGATGACCACACGTTCGATTTTGTGTTCGGGTGGAGGCGCTTGCGGTCCCGCGGGAGTTTCCTGCGCAACTGCGCTGGGGATCGCCAGCAGCGATCCTGCGAAGGCCAGGAAGAGCACGCGCGGTCGTCTCATCAGGCTTGCAAGATTAGGCAGGGTTCGGAGCATAAGGAATTAGATGCGCTCAGCAGGAAATAGCGCCGCCTGACGCCCAAAAACCAGTGTAACGCAATGGCGGCGGATGGAGGCCGTGATTTGGAGGAATGGCCGGAGGCTCTGGTAAACTCAAACTGAAATATTGTGAGTGAGGGGATGGTCGCACGTCGCTACTTGATCACGGGTCGTGTGCAGGGGGTGGGCTACCGGAATTTCGTGGAGCACACCGCGGGAAAAATCCCTGTCGACGGGTATGTGCGCAACCGCCGCGACGGCAGCGTGGAGGTTTTCGCGATGGGTACCGACGAGGGACTGCAGAAGCTGCGCAAGGCGCTGGAGCGCGGGCCCATCATGGCCCAGGTAGGGCGTGTGAGTGAAGAACCGAGCGAAGTTGAAGCCAAATACGTCGGAAACTTCACGGTTGAGTTTACGGAATAACATTCCACGGAATAACCAGGAGCTGAACGAATGGATGATTTGAAAAAGTTGATCCGCGAAATTCCGGATTACCCCAAGCCGGGAATCCTGTTTTACGACATCACCACGCTGCTGAAAGACAAGAAAGGCTTCAACGCGATGATCGACCGGCTCTGCGGACACTATAACGGCCACAAGATCGACCTGGTCGCAGGAATCGAAGCCCGCGGATTCATTTTTGCCCCGGCGCTGGCCTACCGCCTGAACGCGGGATTCGTGCCGGTGCGCAAGCCGAACAAGCTGCCTTCGAAAACAGCGAAGATTTCCTACGCCCTGGAATACGGCACCGACTCAATGGAAGTGCACGAAGACGCGGTACAAAAAGGCCAGCGCGTGCTGCTGTGCGACGACCTGCTAGCCACGGGTGGCACGGCCGCGGCGGCAGTGCAACTGATCCGCTCCCTCGGCGGCGTAGTGGAAGGCGCCGCATTTGCCGTGGAGCTGAATTTCCTGCATGGGCGTGCAAAATTGCCAGGAATCGACGTGTTTTCTCTCATGCAATACGACACGTAGGCAGGCTATAAACCGGGACCGATTAATTCAATCCCCTCAGCACCGAAAGGTTTCGCAACGAGCAGCCAACGCACCACTTCTGGTGGCGTTGAAAGCCATTCCGAGGAAGAGCTACTTCTAAAAGATTGCGCAGAGAGCATCTTTCGAAACAGCTTGCCTCCCTTCAACCGAATCTGAAGACGGTCTGAGGCAGACCATGTGATGGACCTTATCTCACTCCATGGCAAAAAGTGCATTTTGATATAACGTCTGAAATGAATTCCAGATTCTGTCGCGCGTCCGTACACAAATTCATCGTCGCTGACTGCCATGATTCCAACCACGATAAGCAGGAATACCAACTTCACCGGTCCCCTAAAATCAGGGCTCGTGAAAACTATGAGCAAGACAACCCCAAGAACCAGGATCACGCTCAGTTTCCATGCGAGCCAAAATGCCAACGAACCTACCGGAATGTCACGACTGTCCATCTATGGCCCTCATTTTCGCTGGTGGCGCTGACGGAGGGCTTCGAAGAGAACTACGCCGGTGGCTACGCTGACGTTGAGCGATTTTACGGGGCCTGTGGTAGGTAGGGATACAAGGAAGTCGCAGCGCTTGCGGGTGAGTTCGTGCAGGCCGTTCCCTTCGCCGCCCATGACGATGCCGGTCGGCGTCGTATAATCAATATCCGCGTAACTTTTTTCGGCGGCTTCATCCAGGCCTACGAGCCAGTAGCCCGCTTCCTTTAATTCCTCCATCGCACGCACCAGATTCACCACCTTGGCGACGGGCAGGTGCGCCAACGCGCCAGCTGAAGCCCGCGCAACCGTGTCGGTCAGGCCGGCGGCGCGGCGTTCGGGAATAACGATGCCGTGGGCCCCGGCGGCCAGCGCGGTGCGAATGATGGCCCCAAGATTGTGCGGATCTTCAACCCCGTCGAGCAGAACGATCAGCCCGATCTGCCCTTTGGATTTGTTGGCATGGTCAAGAAGGCTTTCAAGCGTGGCCGGCGGACGCGCGGCGGCGATGGCAACGACGCCCTGATGATCGCGGGAGTTGGCCAGGCGATCGAGCTGGCTGCGGTCTTCGAAGCGCACCGGAATATTCTGCGCGCGCGCAAGCTGCACGATTTCTTCCACGCGGGTGTCCTGGCGGCCCTTGGCGATGACGATGCGGTCGAAAGCCCCGCCGGCTTCCAGCGCTTCGCGAACGGCATGAATGCCGGTGAAACGATCCATGGGGAACCAGTTTACAGTTCACAGTTCAAAGTTGAAAGTTTCGGAGAAGAGGCGGAAGCAGCCCCCAACTTAAAACTTACGACTATCAACTGTGAACTCAATCCAGCGCGGAGCAGAATTCCAGGATGCGGGTGCGAACAGATTTTACGGGGACGGCGAACATCAGCAGAGAGGCTTCGTCGAGCAGAAGGATTACGCGGTCGAGTTCGCCTTCGCCGGTGCGCCCGGTGAGCGAGAGGCGAATGGGATGGAAAAGGTCGCGGCTGCGCACGCCGCACGTTTCCTTTAAATATGTGGCGACTTCCTTGAATCGCTCAGAGGTGAACGGCGTTGGCTCGAGAACGAGCAGGGCGAGTTGGCGAATTACTTCGCGGGCAGCATAACGCGAGATGGCGGCTTGCGCGTCGGGTGATTGGAGGGTCTCGGCGGCGTCGTAGTGAAAGACGGGGCGGAGAAGCTTGGCAAGGGCAGCACGATCTTCGGCGTAGTGGCCAAGGAGCTGCGCCGCGCGCTCGGCCCAGGCGAGTTGCTCACGCGTGGGATTACCGGCTAACCAGTGGTTTTCGTGGAGCAGCGCGATAACGTCCGTTGCGGAATAAGGATTTGGATGCGGGGGATGTTCGGCGAGGTAGTCGTTGAGGGGCATGGAGAAAGTTTAGCAGCGGAGGAGGATGCTCGTGGCAACTCCTGCGGGAGCGATCCTTTTGGAGTGCGAGAGCTCGGCTCTCGCTTTTGCGGCGTAAGCACCCGACGAAAGGCGGCGGCTGGGCCGCGGCACTCCAAATAAGAACGGCTCGCGGACTCGCCGGGCACGATGTATCGTGCCCCTAGGCGGAGAGGGTTGCGACCACATGGGCGGCGATTGCTTCGCCCCGGCCTACGGCGTCCACGCCTTCATTGGTTTTTGCTTTCAGGTGGATCTTTTCGGCGGGGACGCGAAGGGCTTTAGCCAAGGCTTCGCGCATCTTGGGAAAATGCGGACCTAGCTTCGGGCGCTCCAGGATAACAACGGCGTCCACGTGTTCGATAGCAAGGTGCTTTTCGTCGATAAGTTTGCGCGCATGCTCGAGGAATTGCAGGCTGTTCGCGCCCTTCCACTTTGGATCGGTGTCCGGAAAGTGCGTCCCGATGTCGCCGAGGCCCGCAGCGCCGAGAAGCGCGTCACAGAGAGCGTGAGCGACCACATCGCCGTCCGAATGCCCGACAGGCCCCTTGTCAAACGGAACTTCGATTCCGCCGATGATGAGCTTGCGCCCTTCCGCCAGCCGGTGCAGGTCGTAGCCGATGCCGCAGCGGACGCTCATGCTTTTTTCTGCTCGAGCTGCAAAATAAACCGGGCAAGTTCCATGTCCGAGGGCTTGGTGATTTTGATGTTGCGCTCGGAACCTTGAATGACATGGACGTCGTGGCCGAGGCGCTCGACCAAGCCGGCCTCATCGGAAGCGTTGACGCCGTCGGCTTCGGCCCGGGCGAAAGCCTCCTTCAGTAGCTTCGTTTCAAAAACTTGAGGAGTCTGCGCGAGGACGATGCGTTCACGGGGAACCGTGTTGGTGATCAGCGCGACGTCTTCGGGCAGGCTGGCACGTTTCACTTCCTTGACCGTGTCCATCGCGGGAATGCCGACGATCGCGGCCTTGCACCGGCGGGCCTCTTCAATGACGCGGGTAATCTGCTCAACCGCGACGAAGGGCCGAACCGCATCGTGGACCAGCACCAGTTCGGTGTCGTTCGAAACCAGTTTCAGTGCCGCGGCCACGGACCCCTGCCGCGAGTCTCCGCCTTTGATGACCCGGACGGGTTGCTTGAATTTTTCCTGCTTGAGGCGGTTTTCCAGTTTTTCGATGCCGTCCTGACGGGTGGCAACGATGATCTGCGTGACCAGCGGGCAGGAAGCAATGCGGCGCACGCTGAGAACCGCGATGGGAACGCCATCCAGTTCGAGAAACTGCTTCGGCATCTCCGCGCCCATGCGCGTACCGAGGCCTGCGGCAGGAAGAATGGCTGTAATTTGACCCATAGCGTGAAAGCAGACCGGCTGAAGCGACTCCTTGCGGGCCCAAGCGCGGGATGCAGAAGGGAGAGTGTACCGCAAAGCAGGGGTGGAAGAAAAATGGGACGACGGCGAAAACCGGCAGTTCCAAAGACAATGCAGGAGTAGGGTTGCAAGCAGGGCTTAGTGCGCAAAAGCGGGAGCTGGACTCCAGGATCCCAAAGCCCCTACAGCGGGTCGGAGTCGG
>DASSGJ010000051.1:0-4303 GCA_035693545.1 Candidatus Acidiferrum sp. | reverse complement strand
TCGCGCATCATGCCGATGCTGATGCTGGTCACCTTGATGTCCATCTGCAGCGCCGTAATACCTTCGCGCGTTCCGGCAACCTTGAAGTCCATGTCGCCATAGTGATCTTCCGCGCCGGCAATGTCGGTCAGGATCGAGTAGTTGCTGCCTTCCACAACAAGGCCCATGGCAATGCCCGCGCAGGGCGCCTTCATGGGCACACCGGCGTCCATCATGGCCAGAGAAGCACCGCAAACGGTGGCCATCGAGGACGAGCCGTTCGATTCCAGAATGTCGCTCACCACGCGCATCGCGTAGGGGAATTCCACTTCGGGAGGAAGCAAATTGGCAATCGCCCGCTCGGCCAGCGCACCGTGGCCGATTTCGCGGCGGCCGGCGCCACGCAACGGCTTCACTTCGCCGACACTGAACGGCGGGAAGTTATAGTGCAGCATGAAGCGCTTGAAGGTGTCCTGTTCGAACAGCAGGTCCAGCCGCTGCATGTCTTCCTTGGTCCCCAAGGTCAAAGTCGCGAGAGCCTGCGTCTCACCGCGGGTAAAGAGCGCCGAGCCGTGCACGCGTGGCAGCAAACCGGCTTCGCAGGTGATCTTGCGAATCTGGTCAAACGCGCGTCCATCGGGCCGCCGCTTGGCCTTCAGCACTTCCTGGCGGAAAATATCTTCGCGCAGGCGTTCGAAAGCGCGCTTGGTCAGCGCCAGTTTTTCTTCGTCCTCTTCGGGCACGGCCTTCAGAATCTCTGCCTGAAGATCATCGACGAGGTGGTAGCTTTCCTTCTTCGGATGCTTTTCGGTGTTCAGCGCATCCTGCAGCTTCGCACCGTGCGTCTTCTTCATGCCGTCGTAGATCGATTGATCGAACGGCAGCGGTTCCACCACAACCTTCTTCGGCTTGATTTGGTTGTGAAGTTGCTTGATGCCGGCGACGATTTTCTTGACCTGGTCATGGCCAAATTCGAGCGCTTCGACCACTTTCTCTTCGGACACTTCGAACGCGCCGGATTCGACCATCACGATTCCGTCGGCAGTTCCGGCAACCACGATATTGAGCTTGCTGGTCTTCTGTTCGGCAACGGTCGGATTGGCAACCAACTGGCCATTGAGAAGGCCCACCCGAACCGCAGCGATAGGATCCGTAAACGGCAGGTCCGAGCAATAGGCCGCAGCCGAGGCAGCGGTCACAGCAATCACGTCCGGATCATTGTCGCTATCCGCCGAAAGCACCATGGCGATAATCTGGGTCTCATTGCGCCAGGAATCGGGGAACAATGGGCGCATCGGCCGGTCAATCAACCGGGATACAAGGATCTCTTTTTCCGTGGGACGCCCTTCGCGCTTGAAGAAGCCGCCAGGAATTTTACCGGCGGAATAGGTGTTTTCGCGGTAGTCCACAGTCAGCGGCAAAAAGTCTCGGTCATTCGGTTTATTGGCCATGCAGGCGCTCACCAGCACAATGGTGTCGCCGTAACGCGCGGTCACCGCGCCGTTGGCTTGCTTGGCGATTTTTCCGGTCTCAAGAATCAGGGGACGTCCCCCGACCTCAACGGATACCTGAAAGGGCGCTGGTGTGTGATTATTCTCGGACATAGGTGTTTTCCTTTAGCTCTTCCTCTGAAGAGCGTTTCTGGCACGCGGTGCCTGGTTGCATTAGGAAGAAAGAGAGGAGGTTCAGCCGAGGACAAGGCGGCTTTGATTCTGGCTACACCAATACAAACGCCAACAAGCCCGTCGAGACAGGCCTGGCACATTCACGTCCGGCCACAACTCGGCCGGGCGACAGACTCCGCTGGGAATATGTACGTTCGTGAAGGCACAAGCAGAGCCGCAATCCGCGCGGCTGACCGCTACTTGCGCAAGCTAAGGCGTTCAACAATCTGGTGATACCGATCCGGGTCTCGCCGGTTGAGATAGTCCAGCAAACGGCGCCGCTTGTTGACCATCATGATCAACCCCCGGCGTGATGCGTGGTCTTTTACGTGCGACTTGAGGTGCGTCGTCAAATAGTTGATCCGCTCGCTCAGCAGTGCAATTTGCACTTCTGGCGACCCCGTATCCTTGACATGTGCCCGGAATTGTTCAATCAACATAACTTTGGCGTCGCTCAAGTGCCCCCCACCGTCGTCCCTTGAAATTTCCTCTTTTCTTCGACTCTCTTAAACTAACACAGGTGTGTTCAAAGTGTAAAGCGAGTGAAATCTTCGGGATTGGAAATCCCGCCGAGCGTCAGATACACGCTGCGGCTCCGCCGGCCCAGTCAGGTGTGACGTTCGGGGTCCCGACGCGTAGCGGTCACCTTCAGGTGGCCGCGGTTGCAGCCCTCGATGAGGCCATTTCCTTCTACTCTATGTCATAAAGTACTTGACAACAAGAAGCTCCGTGCTATTCTTCCATCGTCCCTTCACTGAATGAAACACGGGAGCCTTCCGATGGACACTCCGCTTACCACTCCCACCTCACCCAACTTTCGTAGCCTGCTCGCCGATTCCCTCCGGTATTGGGAATTCCGCCGCCTTTTCTACAACCTCGTGCTTCTTGCCGTCGTCGCCGCTTGGGTCGCCGCAACCTGGCCCCATTTCCGCCCCATGATCGACCTTCATTCCCTTCTGTTGCTCGCGATTCTCGCCCTTCTCGCCAACGCTTTCTATTGCGCCGCCTATATTGTAGACATTCCGCTGCAATTCTCCGCCGTCGACCAGCTTTGGAGACGGAGGCGCTGGATCTTGTGGCTCGCGGGAATGCTCCTGGCCGTTCTGATGGCCAACTATTGGATTGCCGACGAAATCTATCCCTTCGTCCGCTAACCCCGCGAAGTCCGCCACGTCTACTCCAGGGCCTGACGCGTGATAGAGTAAGGCCGGGAGGAATCACATGAAAAAAGTCCAGGTAGTGGGCGGTGTGTTGTCGCTATTGCTTTGTGGCGTTCTGCTGGTCGCGGCTCAGCAGGATAAATCCAAACGCCCGAGTCCGCCGGCACAAGCCAAATGGGATCTGGGCGGTGGCAAGGCGGTGACAATTGATTACTCCAGCCCGCGCACCAAGGGCCGCAAGATTTATGGCGAACTGGTTCCCTTCGGCCAGGTTTGGCGCACCGGCGCGAACGAAGCCACCACGCTGGTGACTCCCGTAGACTTGACGATCGGCGGCACCGCGGTTCCCGCGGGCACCTATACGATTTTCACCGTTCCCAACAAAGATAAATGGGCTCTGGTCATCAGCAAGAAAACCGGCGAATGGGGCACCGATTATCCCGGCCAGGCTAACGACTTGGCGCGCGTGGACATGAAGGCGTCCGCGCTTCCGTCCCCGGTCGAAAACTTCACGATTTCCTTCGAAGCGGCAGGCAACGGCGCTAATCTCAATATTGACTGGGACACAACCCGCGCCTCGGTCGCCATCGCGAAAAAATAAGAATCTTCTCCGCTGTTTTCATGGGCACGGCTTCGTCATTTCCGCGCTTTTCTTGACGCCGTGCCCTTTCCCAGATTCAAAATGTTCGCGTCGCGCATGTCTGTCGGCAGCGTCCCCGCCCCCGCCACGTAAATGATGGATTCCCTCACTCCATCGATTCCCAACCATTTCTCCCAGCGCGTGTCGGTCTGCGCCATCGTGCAGAAGGGCGCCAGCCCCAGCCACGTCGCCGTCAGGCAAAACGTCTGGCACAGGTGCCCCGCCTCCAGCAGAATTGCCCGGTAAGCGCGCGGAAAATCATATTTCCACTGCGTGCGCCCGAACACCGCGGTCATCAACACAAAAAAAGCTCCCCGTGCGAACCACCATTGGTTGCCGAGACTCCTTGTGATTGCCCGCCCGGCAATTCCCCTTCTCAGCCATTCCAAGGCATGCCGTTCCGCGTTGTAGTGATAGATTCCGCTTTTGAGCCCCTTCACCCTCCGCGCCAGAACGTAAGCTTCGATGGGATGCAGACTTCCACCCGAGGGAGAGCTCTTCATCGCGGCGCGGCCCAGCCCTTCTACATCAACCCAGCCTTGAATCCCGAAGGTCATCGCGAGAGTTTCCGCCAGCGCTTCCAGCCGCACCGGCTCCGCGCCGAATTTTCTCCAGGTGCGCCGTGCCTTCAGCACCACCGCATATTCTCCCCCGGTGCGCGCAGCGGGCAGCTTCATCCCCGGCGCCCGCGGATAATTCTTCAACGGCAATGGCATGGGGTTTTGCTTCGCGTAGCGCTTCAACTCTGCAATGGCGGCCGCCGGATCCGGGCCGTATTCCGTATCCTTCGTGGAAGAGTGAAAAAAGCCCGCCGCCGGGTTCCAGCTCGACCAGCTCTCCATCGCCGCAACGCGCGGATC
>DASSGJ010000050.1:0-5776 GCA_035693545.1 Candidatus Acidiferrum sp. | reverse complement strand
CGCCGCTTTCACAATCGCGCGCAAATTCCGCGCGTTCACTGTCGTCACGGGAATAGCCGATTTCTTCCCCAGAAAGCGGCGTGCCCGCGCGGGATCGCGATCCCCGCACCACACCACATGTCCCTGGCGTTCCAGGAGTTGCGCGAGCAGCGAACCGGTCGCGCCCGCACCCAAGATAAAGATTCGCATGGCGTTAGCAGACTTTATCACACTCGGCGCAAACCGCAGGAAGGGGGTTCGCTGTCTTTTCAGGCCTTCGTTTTTTCGCTGGGTGCCGGCGCACCACGGAGTAGGCCTTCCGTGCTCAGATCTTCGTCAATATCGGGCCAGTGTATGCCGTAACCTGCCCCGGTCAATTCCCAGTGCTTTCTTTGCGCGGGAGTTGCATTGAGGAGCCTCGGATACCAGGACAGAGGCACGCTGATCTTGCGGCCGTCGCGCAGGGACACGCAGAGCGAATCCTCCGTAAAACTGACACCTGCGACCCGTTCACCCGGATTAGGGGTGGAAGTACTCATTCCACGCCTCCAGGAGCGCTTGCTGATGCTCCTCCACTACGGATTGTACCCGACGAAGTTCAACCGCACTAAATCCTAAATTTTGTGCGAGGGAGACTGGACGGAGCCAGAACTTTGCCGATTTATCATCCCTGTCCGCGTGCACATGCGGCGGTTCGTTCGGCTCGTGGCTGTAGAAATAGAATCGATACGGCCCCGATCTGAGAACGGTTGGCACTGTAATATTCTATAATTAATCTAACTATGTGGATAACAAATTCAAATGGACAAGTTGAAAGCGATGTTGTTCTTGGCGCATCTACTGAAAAACACCCGGTTTCCTGTTCGGCCGCACGTGCGTGAATTTGAGAACCTGATCCCGCCAGTCTGACGCTTTATAGTATAAAATGCTACTTATAGTTAAGGGAACTGGGATCACGGAGGGAATTATGCGCAAGTTACTGTTTTTGGCGTTTCTGCTGGCAGTACCCACACTGGGGCAAGCGCAAAGCACAGATTTGAGAGCGGCGGCCGGGTGTGGTCCCGATAAGACCCAATTCAGTGTGAAAGCAGATTCCAATCAGCATGCCGTGAAGCAGCCGGAGCCAGGCCAGGCATTAGTTTATGTAATAGTTCAAGGGAAACCGGAAGGTGGCGAGGTCAAGGTTACGACTCGCGTTGGATTGGACGGGAATTGGATGGGCGCAAATCATGGTGCTTCGTATCTGTCGTTTTCGGTGGCACCGGGGGAGCATCATGTGTGCGCCGACTGGCAATCCAGCCTCAAGTCTAGACAGAAACTCAGTGGTGCGGCAGATCTGACTGCTGAAGCGGGAAAGACGTATTACTTTCGCACGGAAGTGGTGTTGTCGCAGGCGACTGAGAGCCACGACGAGCGGCTGTCCCTCAAGCCGGTGGATACTTCTGAAGGCCTGCTCCTGATATCCAAATCCGCTGAAAGCAGCTCCACAATCAAGAAATGAAACACCCAAGCTACGCTTGGGAGGCGCGCCCGTGTGAGCGGTCTGCTCTGATTGCATGCCTTTTCCAACCGGCGTAGGATTGTAGTTGTAACTCCGACTCCGCCGGCCTGCGGGAGAGACATCCCATGGCTGCGGAGCGAGGCGGCCGAGGTCGGCTTGCCGAGGGTTTGGGTGGAAACGCCCGCGCCTCCCGTGTTTGGAAAGGAGCCTGTACGCCGGAAATGTGTAGATTTCCGGCCAGAGCCCGATTCCACTCGCGAATCGGGTTTTTCTTTTTGGGGCCACGCTCATGACGCTTCACGACAAGTTCGGACGCCAGATCACCGACCTGCGGATTTCCGTCACCGACCGCTGCAACTTCCGCTGCGTCTATTGCCGCTCCGCTGACCCGGAAAATTACCGCGAGCATGAAGAGATTCTTTCCTGGCCCGAACTCGAACGCCTGGCGCGCATTTTTGTGGCCCTGGGCATCCAGAAAATGCGCATCACCGGCGGCGAACCCCTGGTCCGCGCAGGTGCCGAAGCGTTCCTGAGCAAATTGAACGAACTGGGCGTCGCGGACATTTCCATGACCACCAACGGCCACCTTCTCGCCGAGCGGATACCGGCGCTGATCGCCGCCGGCCTCCATCGCATCAACATCAGCCTCGATTCTCTCGACCCCATCAAGTTTGAAAAAATCACCCGCACGCGCACCTACGATTCCGTGATGCGCGGCATCGACGCTGCCCAGAATTCGCCTCTCGGTCCCGCAAAAATCAACGCCGTCCTGGTTCGCGGTTTCAACGAAGACGAAGTGGAAGCCTTTGCCGCCTTTGCCCGCGACCGCGGCGTGATCATGCGCTTCATCGAATTTATGCCACTGGACGCCGACCGCCACTGGTCCCGCGAGTTGATGGTCCCCGCCGAGGAAGTCCACCGCCGCATTCACGCCCAATGGCCGCTGGTACAGATCCCCCACGCGAAAAGCGAAACCGCACGCAAATACAAATTTGCCGACGGCGCGCCCGGCGAAATCGGGCTGATCGCGCCGGTCACGCAGCCCTTCTGCGGCCACTGCTCGCGCATCCGCCTCACCGCCGACGGCAAAGTTCGCACCTGCCTCTTCAGCAAGGACGACCACGATCTGCGCGCGCTACTGCGCAATGGCGCTTCCGACGCCGACATCGAAGAGCGCATCCGCGCCATGGTCACCGAAAAGGAAGCCGGCCACCGCATCAACGAACCCGGTTTCCAGCCGCCTTCGCGCACCATGGTTTTCATCGGCGGCTAGGCAATTCCGCCCGCGACCCTTCTCCGGATTCCCGCACCCTCGCGTGTTATCCTTGCATAGGTCTTTTGTTGTCCCGGAATGGATGGAAAGTATGCCGGAAGATCACGACGACGAGCGCGAAGAGCAGCCGGAGCAACCGCAACGATTGTTCACTCTCACCGAGGCGGAACGCACCCGCCAGGAGCTGGAGCCTTTCCTGATTGAAGCCATCGGCGCGCGCAAAAAACTTTCCGTGCTCGAGCAGGATTTAACCGCCGTCTCCACGCGCATCATGATGATGGGCGGCGTGCTGGTGCCCTACGCAAAGCTTGCGGAAAAGCGCAGGGAGCACCAGAACCTTGCCGAAATCATGAAGAGCAACCTGGAAAAAATTCTCTCCACCGGCTGCCTTATCAAGGATCTCGATATCGGCCTGCTCGATTTTCCCGCTATCGTGGACAACCAGGAAGTTTACTTGTGCTGGAAACTCGGCGAAGACCGCATCCGTTATTACCACCGGCAGGACGAAGGTTACTCTGGCCGCAAGCCGCTGGACCCGCGCGATCTCGGCCCCGGCACGCATTTACAGTAAAGCTCACCATGACCGAAAACCGACTAAAAGATTCCACCAGCCCCTATTTGCGCTCCGCGGCGCACCAGCCCATCAACTGGTACGAATGGGGCGAAGACGCCTTCGGCCTCGCCAAGGCCCAGGACAAGCCCATCCTGCTCGATATCGGCGCCGTCTGGTGCCACTGGTGCCACGTCATTGACCGCGAAAGCTACGAAAATCCCGCCATCGCGAAAATCATCAACGAGCATTTTGTTCCCGTGAAGGTGGACCGCGACGAGCGTCCCGACGTGGATTCCCGCTACCAGTCCGCCATCAGCGCCATCAGCGGCCAGGGCGGCTGGCCCCTCACCGGCTTTCTGATGCCCGACGGCAAACCGTTTTTCGGCGGCACGTATTTTCCGCCGGAGGATCAGGGTGGGCGTCCCGGTTTTCGCCGCATCCTTCTCGCCGTTGCCGATGCGTATCAGAACAAGCGCGGCGAGCTGCTGAAAACTTCCGAAGCGCTCGCCGAAGCGGTGGCCAAAGCGGAAGCGTTCGTGGGCGCGCGCGGCGAGTTCGATCTTGGTGTGATCGATTCCCAGATCAGTTCGCTGACGCAACTTTTCGATCTACGCAACGGCGGCTTCGGCAAAGCCCCGAAATTCCCCCACGCTTCGGCCGTCGATCTCCTGTTCGAACGCTTCCGCCAGACCGGCGAAAAGCATCTCCTCGCCATGGCCGAAACCACCCTCGAAAAAATGGCCAAAGGCGGCGTCTACGACCAACTCGCTGGCGGCTTCCACCGCTACTCCGTGGACGAACGCTGGCTCGTCCCCCACTTCGAGAAAATGTCGTACGACAACTCCGAATTGCTGCGGAACTATCTCCACGGCTGGCAGGTGACCCGTAATCCGTTTTTGAAAGAGACCGCCGAAAGCATCATCGGCTGGGTGAATCAGGACCTCTCCGATCAGGCCAACGGCGGATTTTACGCCAGTCAGGACGCCGACGTTTCTCTCGATGACGACGGTGACTACTTCACATGGACGCTTGAAGAACTGCGCGCCGCGTTGTCGCCCGACGAAGCACGCGTCATGGAACTCTATTACGACGTCGAAGCCCACGGCGAGATGCACCACAATCCCGAGAAGAACGTGTTGTGGATCGCCCGTGGCGCCGCGGAAATCGCCAAGTCGCTCGGCCTCGACGAATCCACCGTCCGCCTGACTATCGCCAACGCCAAGCGCAAACTTTTCGCCGCGCGTCTTCCCCGTCCCACGCCATTCATCGACAAAACGATGTATGTAAGCTGGAACGCGATGTTCGTTTCCACTTACTTCAACGCTGCCCGAGTCCTGGAAGGCGCACTTGCCGCAGATTGCGGTGCATTCGCGCTCAAGACGATCGATCGCATGCTGCGGGAAGCGTGGAGCGAGGAGAACGGTTTTGCGCATCGCATCGGCGGCCCGGCGTTGCGCGGCTCTCTGGACGACCAGGTTTTTGGCGCGCTGGCGCTTCTCGATGCTTACGAAGCCACGCTCGACGCAAAATACTTCCGCGCGGCGCAGCGCACTATGGATTTAACCATCGAAAAATACGGCGACGCGGAAAACGGCGGCTTCTTCGATCGCGCTTCGGACGCCCCCGCCATGGGCGGCCTCGAAGTCCGCCGCAAGCCGTTCCAGGATTCACCAACGCCAAGCGCAAACTCCGTCGCCGCAATCGCCCTCACGCGCATGCACGCCTACACCGACGATCAGAAATATTTCGACTGGGCGAAGAAAACTCTCGAAGCATTCGCGGGTATAGCGCCGCAATACGGCCTTTTCGCCGCAACCTATGGCCTGGCAGCAATCCTCTTCGCGGAACACCCAACGCAAGTGGTCATCACCGGTGCAGAAAGCGATGCCGCCGCGGAAAAGCTCGAACGCGCGGCCAACAGCGTTTTCCGTTTCGGCAAAGCCGCCCTGCGCGTAACGCCTGCCACCTCGCTCGAATATCTTCCCGTCGCGCTGCGCCAGACTCTGCCGCATCTTCCCAAAGACAAACCCAGCGCCCTCGTCTGCTCCGGCAACACCTGCCTCCCGCCCACCAGCGACCCGGAAGAACTAAAACGCCTCCTGCAAAAGGGAATCGCCGGTACCGCCGCCGGCTAACTTTTGAGTGCGAGAGCGAAGCTCTCGCTTTGCGGTGTAGACACCTTCTCTCAATTTAAATTTGGCGCCGGGCTTGATCCCCTAAAGCGGAGGCTCCGCCTCCGCGCTCCAAAAAAAAGAGCGCGATGCATTCGCACCGCGCCCTCACTGGCTCGGACGTCTCCGAATCCTTTACCTCATTTACTTCCTCTACTTCCTTTACGTCCTCAACTTACTTCTTCGGCCTCGACTCCGGCGGCACCAATCCATTCGCCCTGTAATACACGACCAACTGCCCGTAGTGCTCTCCCGAATGCTCGATCAACCCGTAAGCCACGTCGTACAGCCGGTCCAGA
>DASSGJ010000049.1:0-3934 GCA_035693545.1 Candidatus Acidiferrum sp. | reverse complement strand
CTGCTGATTCGCCAGTGGAAACTTCAAATTAATATTGTCGACGCCGCTGGATGCCAGCAGCAATCCGCCCCTGCGCAGGGTGCCAACCGTGCCGATATCGTTGAAGAGCGACATGGCCACCGGCCCTGCGATCGGGATGCGGTATTCGAGGTTCATCACGCCCTGGGTGTCGCCGCCCGGAAAAGTGATGCTCTTAACCAGCACTGGCACGTTGAACCCTTTGCCGGAAACGGAAATCGACTGGTTGGCGACATTGGGGATGTAGGTGACCGGAGAGACGGCGCGAATGTCGAACCCGCGCAGGTCATTTTCGCCGCCGAGATAGAACCGGCTATAGGGAGGTATTTCCTTCCCGCCGTATCCGGTCGTGAATCCTCCCAGGAACCTGACTCCAACCGCGTTGCGGCGATGATTGATGGGGCGGAAATACTTGAACTCGCCGGTGTTGGTGATGGTGTTGACGTTGCCGCCGATGGGCCCGCCGGTGAAGGAGAGAGAATAAAAATAGCTTTTCCCGTGTGTCGCGTTGATCGGGTTGTCAATCGTGTTGTAGCTAATCGTGCCGGTGACGGTGCTGGCGATGATCCCGTTCAGAGCGCTAGGCCCGGCAAGACTGCCGTATTGCAGGGACGTAAAGAGGAGCTGCGACGACTCGTTGTAGGTGGAAATGTTGGTGCGGGTGAGGCCGTAGGTTAAGCCGACGCGCGTAAAAACGTGTTTCTTGAGGGCGTAGTTGGCAAACGTGGTGAAGCCAGTGCTGTTCTGGTTGTAGTCCTGGATGAATTGCGGGTTAATGCTGACCTGCTGCCCGGTAATCTGCGCGGCCTGCTGAGCCTGGTTGAATTTGTAGAGGGTCGAGAATACGGTGAAGCCGCTGCTGATGGGCCGGTCGAAGAGGTACGGCTCGGTGAATCCGAACATGAGGTTGCGCTGGTATTGGCCGATTTGCGCGGAGAGGGTGAGGGTTTCGCCGAGACCGAGGAAATTGTTGGTCTGATAGGTGAGGCCAATGAATCCACCGGCCAAGCCGCTGACGCCGCCCTGCAAGCCGATGGACTGCTTGCCCTTTTCATGGAGCTTCAACAGGAGGTCTACTGTGCCTTGTTTCTGGTTGCGCTTGATTTCGACGGCCTTGTCGGGATCCAGCTTATCGAAATAATCCAGCTGGTTGATGCGGAGGACGCTCAATTCCCAAGCGCGCTTGTTGAAGAGTTGGCCTTCGTCAATGAGGAGCTGGCGGCGGATGACTTTGTCGCGGGTGGTGGTGTTACCGCTGAAGTCGATGCGGCGGACGTAATACTGCTTGCCTTCATCGAATTTCATCGTGACGTCAATGCGCTTTGCGGCTTCGTCAATATCGGTTTCGGGCGTGGGGACGAAATCGATGAAGCCGTACTGGCCGTAGATTTTCGTGTAGTCCTCAAGGGCTTTGCGGATCTTCGCGGTGGAGAAAACGTCGCCTTGTTTCAGCGGGAATGCGCCCTTCAAGGCTTCGACCTTCAGGGAAAGCGCCTTGTCCGGGTCGCTGCTGGCGATGCGCAGAGTGCCCATCGTGTACTTGTTGCCTTCTTCGATGGGGATGGTGATGTTCACGGCCTTGCCGCTGGAGCGCCCCATCACCACGGGAACTCCCAAACGCCAGTTGTTGGTGTCGATGTTTTCGAGGATCGGGTCCTTGACCAGCACCTTGAAATAACCGTTGTCCTGGTAGAGCCCGCGAATGCCGACTTCGATGTCTTCGATCAGCTTGTCGTGGTCGTAGGTCTTCGACATCACGTTGATTTCGGTAATTTTCAAGGGGATCGAATATGGGCGGTCGTTGTGCATGGCGCGGATCAGTTTCCGGCGGCTGAACGCGTGGTTCCCCGTGAATTGAATCTGGCCCACCTTGACCTTCGGCCCTTCGACAATCTTAAAGACAAGGATTACGGCGTTACTGGAGGCGATTCGCTCGTATTGGGGCGTGACCGTGGCGAATTGCCGTCCGTGTTCGCCCAGCAAATCCTTCAGGACCACCTCTGCTTTTTTGATGCGAGTGGGGTCGAACTGGCTTTCCACCGTCAGACCAACTTTTTTGTCTTTGAAGCGGTCGAGAATGTCGGATTCCGAAATGGAATGAATGCCGTCATAGCGGATGCGACGAATGACCGGGCGCTCTTTTACTTCAAACACAATCACTTTTCCATTGGCTTTGCGGGGCGAATCTTCCACGCGGAGTTTCACATCTTCGAAGAACTGGGTATTCCAAAGCGCCTGGAAATCCCGGCGCAATGTCTCTTCGTTGTAGGGATCCCCTTCCCGGGTAAAGATGCGGGCTTTCAAGGTGTCCTGGCGGATGCGACGGTTCCCTTCGAACACGATCTGGTCGACGACCGTGCCGGCGCCCGCTTGCGCCGTGGCGTCCGGCTCAGCGGGAAATTCGTCAATTTTTTCAGCTAGGGAATTTATGTCCAGGTTGGCGTGAAACAGGTAATGGCCGTTCGCCGCAGATGCTTTTTCTTCTAACCCCGAGGCCCCGGCGCGAATCAAAGCAGGAGCAATAAATGCCAGCAATGTGAAGAGAAGCAGGGGTCGCCAAGAGACACCTGGCCGCGCAGAACGCGGCGGGTTCATCCCCGATAAGACACAGACTGTCCGTTTAGCGGCCAATGAGAATCTCAAGGCCGCGCCCCCAAACTCAATTTATTATTCTCCCGCCAGGCCCGGTGGGGCTGGTCGCGCGTACCACGCGGGACGGTTCCCACTCCGGCTAAACCGTTTCGCGTTCACACGTGTTGCGTCAGATTCGCTAGTGGACGACTGGGGTTGCCTCACCAACAGGCCGGAACGCGAGACCTTCCCCGGCAACGTAAATCTGCAATGTTGCAGGTCTCTGAATTCCCCCCTGGATCAGTGCTTCGGAGAGCGGGTCTTCGACGTATTTCTGAAGAGCCCTGCGCAACGGACGCGCTCCGTAATTGCGGTCCGCGCACGTTTTCTCGAGAATCCACTGCCTTGCTTCGGGCGACAGCACGACTTGCACTTGCCGGTGAATGAGTGTGTCATTCAACTGGCCGACGAGCAAATCGATAATGCGAAGCAGATCTTCGTCGCCCAATGGATTGAAGAGGATTACTTCGTCCAACCGGTTCAGAAACTCCGGATTGAACGCGCGCTTCACTTCACCCAAAACCAGATCTTCCATGCTTCGCAGGCTGGCTTCATCAATGCCGGCCTGGAATCCGATGGAGGTGCGCTTCTGCAAATGCCGCGCGCCGATATTGGAGGTCATGATGATGATGGTGTTCCGGAAATCAACCGTATTTCCGAGACCATCGGTCAACTGCCCGTCCTCGAAGACTTGAAGCAAAATATTGAAGAGGTCGGGATGCGCTTTCTCAATCTCGTCCAACAATATAACCGAATATGGTGTCCGGCGCACGCGCTCGGTCAACTGGCCACCTTCTTCGTAGCCGACGTAGCCCGGGGGCGCACCTATCAATTTGGATACGGAGTGCTTTTCCATGAATTCGGACATGTCAAAGCGCACGAGGGACTTTTCGGAGCCGAAGAGAAATTCCGCGAGGCGGCGCGCCACTTCTGTTTTTCCGACGCCCGTGGGCCCCAGAAAGAAGAAGCAGCCGACTGGGCGTGAAGGTGATTTCAGGCCTGCACGGCTGCGGCGGATGGCGCGCGCCAGCGCGGTGATGGCCTTGTCCTGGCTGATGACGCGCTTGTGGAGTTCTGGTTCGATGCGCAGAAGCTTTTGTTGCTCATCTTCCTTGATGGAAGTTACGGCGATGCCGGTCCAGCGTGAGACGACCTCTTCGATGTCTTCGCGAGTCACGATGCCGGTGGACGCGTCGTCCAACTTGTAGCGTTCGCGGAGGACGCGGAGGTTTTCTTTTTCTTTGCGCTCTTCTTCGGAATAAAAACGGGCCTTTTCGAATTCGTG
>DASSGJ010000048.1:0-6267 GCA_035693545.1 Candidatus Acidiferrum sp. | reverse complement strand
CGCGGCCACGCGCAGCTTCCCTTGAACGCGCTGGCCGTGCTTCACGTCCAGCCGGTGCCGAAAAACCTTCTGCTCTTCGTCGTACAGCATGATGCTGACGATCTGGTAGTCAATGACTCGCTTCACGAGTTCCGCGGCCCGCCGCAGCAGTTCTTCCACATCAAGGATCGAACTGATCTCCCGGCTGACTTCATTGAGCACCAGCAGCGTCTCCGCCTGGGTTCTGACCTTTTGAAAAAGGCGCGCATTTTCGATCGCGATCACCAGGCGGCTGGCCAGCAGCGCCACAATCCTCTGCTGGTCTTTGGTGAAGTAGTTCAAGTGCCGGCTCTGAATATCCAGGACGCCCACGTTTTTCCCGCGAAACATCAGGGGAACCGCAAGTTCGGACTTCACGCTTTCGATGGCGTTGATGTAACGGGGATCCTGGGAAACGTCGCTGACCCGTACAGGCTGCCCGGTGGAAATCGCCGTGCCGGTGATTCCCTGCCCTACAGGAATACGCAGATTTTCCGCCAGACCGGGAGGATAACCAATCGCGAAACGATGGCTCAGGTAGGAGCCAGTTTCATCCAGCAGCAGCACCCCGAAAAATTCGTAGTCAATATGCCGCTTGATTAAGAGCGCAGTGTGCGAAAGAACCTCGTCAAGATCCAGGGACGCGTTGACCTCTTCCCCGATTTCAGAAAGGGTCGCAAGTACTTCGGCCGAAACGTCGGACGGCTCCGTGGTTGCTTGTGATTGTGGATTCGAGCCTGTGGCGTTCATGAATACATTTATTATAGCAGGCGAATTCGGCTCCGAAGAATAAGCGAAAACCGCTGTCTATGCTTCGATTTTTGTTTTGCCGCGCGGGCCCAGCCGCACCACGCAGACATCGGGGAGATTGCGATAGCGCTCGTCGTAATCGAGGCCGTAACCAACCACGAATTCATTGGGGATCACGAACCCGGTGTAGTCTGCTTTGACGTCGGCGATACGCCGCTCCACCTTGTCGAGCAAAACAGCGACACGCAGGTGCTTGGGTTTGCGTTCTTCGAAAAGAACCAGCAAATATTTCAGAGTCAGGCCAGTGTCCAAAATATCCTCGACGACCAGCACAGAGCGCCCTTCAATGCTGACATCGAGATCCTTGTTCATCTTCACTTCACCGGTGGAATCCATTCCCTTGCCATAGCTCGACACGGAAATGAAGTCGAAAGAGACTTCGCCGCCAAGTTCCCGCGCCAGGTCGGCAAGGAACAGCACCGATCCCTTCAAAACTCCGATGAGGTGTATGGGTTCGTTTGGAAAATCCCGCCGGATTTCCTGGGCCATCTGCCGCACGCGTTCTCGGATCCGTTGGTGCGAGATAAGCACCCGCAGGCTTTCTTCGGGACGATGCCCGGGTTTTGCTCTTGGTGTTCGCTTGGCTGCCTTGGTCGGCAAGGATGCAATCCTCCTTAAATGACGGTGAACAAATTTTATTCGATCCAATCGGCGATGAAGATATTCGTTTCATGCGGCGCTTTGCCGTTGCGATTCGACGCCCAGACCAGGCGCTTACCATCGGAACTGAACATCGGGAACGCGTCGAAATCGGGATGAAACGTTATCCGCTCTTGCCCCGTACCGTCTTCCCGGATGACGTAGAGGTCAAAATCCCGGCCGTTTTTCGGATCCGCCTGGTTCGAAGCAAAAATAATCCGTTTTCCGTCGGGAAGCCAATACGGCGCAAAATTCGCCGCGCCGTTCCGGGTGACCTGATGCTTGTTGCTGCCATCGGCGTTCATCACCCAGATTTCCAGGTTACCGGGACGTATCAGGCCCTGAGCGAACAGTTCCTTGTAATCCTTGATCTCCTCAGGCGTCTTCGGGTGCTCGGCGCGGTACACGATTTTCTTTCCGTCGTAGGACCAGAAAGGCCCCCCATCGTAGCCCAGCTCGTTCGTCAGTTGCTTTACGTTCGAACCGTCGGCGTCCATGGTGTAGATGTCCAGATCGCCATTGCGCGTAGACGTAAAGACAATGTGTTTGCCGTCGCGAGTGATCGTAGCTTCGGCGTTGTAGCCCGGCACATGTGTGAGCTGCTGCAAGCCGGAGCCGTCGGCTTTGGCCGTGTAGATCTGGTACGTGCTGTAGATGGGCCAGACGTAACCGTGGGAATAATCGGGTTTGGGCGGGCAATCCGGACTTGCCGCATGGGTCGAGGAGAAAAGAATTTTGTCACCGGAAGGAAAGAAATAGCTGCACGTGGTGCGGCCTTTGCCCGTGCTCAGCAGCTTCGGCACAGGCGGCTTGCCGTCAGGCTGTTCGACGGTTAGGGAGTAAATTTGATCGCAAGGCACATCGCCACCCTGGCGCTGGAAAATTAGCTGCTTGTCGTCGGCCGAGAAGTACGCTTCAGCGTTTTGTCCGCCGAAGGTAAGTTGACGAGCGTTCTTCAGATGTTTCTGTTCCTGCGGCAGCAAAATTTCATCTGCGGTACCGGAACCGATCCCGGCCGGAACGGCGGCGGCGAGCGCAGCCGCCAGAAAGAAACCTGAAGCGGACCGAAAGATTGGCTGGCCAAATCTCATTCCGGGCGAATCCCTTCATCGCAAAGACACTGTTGTATCCTTAGCGCGAAGTTTCCCATCCTATGTGCTGCACCTACTCGTGTCAATTTCGCTTCGGCCCGCGTCTGGATCTTTCGTTAGGAGATATGCCGATGAGCACAACCCAGACTTCCCTTCCCGAGCCCTGGTTGCGTGGGACCCTGACAGAAGTTCCCGCTGTCGCCCGCGGCGTTCTGCACGCCTTGGAATTGGCACGAGAAGACGCCATCAAGTGGTGCAGCGGTTTGAGTGAAGCCCAACTTCACGCCCGGCCGGCCGGATTGCCTTCGGTTGCATTTCAACTTCGCCACATCGCCGGGAGCCTTGACCGGTTGCTGACCTACGCCGAAGGCCATTCATTGTCTTCGCAACAGTTGGAAGCGCTGCAAGCGGAGGCAAGCCCGGATGGCCCCGTGAAAAAAGTGCTGGCGGAATTGGAAGAGGCAATCTCGCATGGGAGCCTGCGCGTACGAGCCCTGGCCTCCGAAGATCCCGCGCTTCCCCGGTTCGTTGGCGCGAAACGCCTGCCCTCCACGCTTGGCGGACTGCTCATTCATATCGCCGATCACACGCAGCGCCACGTAGGGCAAGCGATCACCACGGCGAAACTCGTTTCAGCTTCGAAAGTTTTCTAGCTATACTTCTGCAACGTCTATGCCCCAACTGGTCACGTCAACGCTTCTTGTTCTCACCGCGCTTTTTCCGATCGTCAACCCTCTCGGAAGCGCGCCGCTGTTTCTTTCCCTGACCCGCTACTATTCCGGCGACCAGCGAAAGATACTCTCGCGGCGAATCGCTATGAACAGCATCGTGTTGATTGTTGCTTCCTACTTTGTCGGATCCCACATACTCTCGTTTTTTGGAGTTTCCATTCCCGTGGTGCAGGTCGGCGGCGGTCTGGTCCTGGCCTCGACGGGTTGGGCCCTGTTGAAACAAAAGGACGAGGACGACACCAAGGCGGGCGTGCATCGCAACGTGGACACCAACGACTTGTTTCAAAAAGCCTTTTACCCGCTGACGCTCCCGCTTACTGTCGGCCCGGGCTCGATTTCAGTGGCGATCACTCTGGGCGCCAATGGGCAGCACCGGGAACAGTCCATTCTGTTTTCCATGCTCGGCGCGATTATCGGAGCGTTCTTGATCGCTGCCAGCGTCTATCTTTGCTATGCCTTTGCGGACCGGTTGGCCGCGGTATTGGGAGCCACATCCATGGCCGTGATCATGCGCCTCTCTTCCTTCTTGCTCGTATGCATCGGTACACAGATCATCTGGAATGGGCTTTCGGCGATGCTCAAGTCGCTGCCTGTCACGGGCCACCCGGGCTAGCGGCGAATCAGGCTCGAGCCACTATTTCTAAGTATTCCGCTTCCAGTTAGGTAGTTCGCGTTTCCCAAGGAGTGCTTCCGCCGCCCAGGCGCCGAGATAGACGGATAACGCGACTCCATGGCCCGAATATCCGCCAAGAACAATCGCGTTTGAACTTTCGGGATGGCGCTCAAAGATGGGCACCCAGCCCGCGGAAATGGCGATGGGCCCGCCCCAGCGATGCGAAATCTTCACATCCTTAAGCTTAGGATGAAGCTTGCGAACGCGGCCGTCGAGTCGCGCAAACGTTTCTGCCGCCGCTCCTGTCGCAATTTGCAGCGAATGCATTTCACTCCAATCGGAAAAGTGAACCAGGCCGCTGCCAAATATGATTTGCTTCCCAAGCAAACGTCCCCACAGATACGGAAGGTCCACGGTGTAAAAGGGCTTCCCATTCGCGAGGCCGATTTCCTGCAACGCGGAGTCACTAAGAGCCTCCGTCGCAACCGCAATCGTAAAACAGGACTCAACCCGCTCGATCCAACCTGTCAATTCCAGCGAATAAGCGTTCGTCGCGAACAGGACTTGCCTGGCCTGCACAACTCCGAGCGGAGTGTGAAGTGAAATCCGATCGCCAAAATTGCAGCGCTCAACGTTGGCGCGCTCGATGAGCGAGACGCCAGAGCGTTCCGCGGCCGCCGCCAGCCCTCCAACAATCTTTCCAGGATCGACCGTGCCACCGGCAACTTCGTTCACGGCACACAGCTCACCGGAGTCCTTCCAGCGAATTGGAGGGTTCTTTAGCGGATTGGCCCGCCCGAGTTCGTAAACTCCGGGAAGATACAGGTCGCCCTCAACCTGCAATTTGTTCAGAATTTTCTGATAACCGGACAGGACGTCGCCCAGTCCCGGGAGATTCCCGACAGCAGTTTCGGCAAGTGCCAGGCCACCGGTACGGCCACTGGCTCCCGAACCGAACGTTTCCGATTCCAGAAGGGCGACAGACGTAGCGGGAGCAAGTTCCTTGAGCCAGGCAACGGCCGCGAGCCCGGTAAAACCCCCTCCAACCACAGCAATGTCGACGGTCTCGGGCAGCGGGCGTTGCTCTGGTCGAAAGTTGACCGTCCAGGGGCTGTTGCCCCAGTTCTTTGCCGTCATCGCTGGCTCGGGATCAGGGTATTTGGGGGACACTGTACACCACTCAAAGCAGGCAGCCGTTCGTTTCGAATGAAGCTTGCCTGACTGTTGTTCGATGCTCCGAATCAGTGATTAAGCTACGGCGCTCCAAAAAAGAGCCTCACCGCACTGGGCGGCGAGGCTCTTCTCTAAGCAAGGGTTTCAGCAAGCCTAGAACAGGGCGGTCGGGCGGCGGGTCCAATTCTTTCCCTTTGCCTTGGAGATCTCTTCCACATCTTTCACATAGGCACCCGCCTGGGTGAGCACGTGATGCAGATCGTTCCCGATGCTGATGAACGGAAAGCCCTTGTCGAGAAATTCGCCGACGCGCGCGGTGCCGAACAGAAAGAGGCCCAGGATGACGTTGTTCTTCCGCGCCGCAGCAATCAGTTTTTCCGTGGCGGCGCCGATCTCCGGGGACGTGTACATGTGCGGGAACTCGTACTTTTCGTAAAGCCCCATGGACATGCATAGATCGTTCTGTCCAAGGAAAAGAAGATCCACGCCGGGAACCGCGGCGATTTCCTCAATGTTTTTGATGCAATCCGCGGTTTCCACTTGCAGGGCGACGATCACGTTGCTGTTCGCTCCTCCCGCATAGCCAAGCAGGCCTTCCTTGTTCATGCTGCGCTGCGGAAAATAAACCGAGCGCGTTCCCGTGGTGGGATAACGCGCGCAGCTCACCGCTTGCCGCGCTTCGTCGGCATTGTTGATGTAGGGCACCAGCACTCCGTCCGCGCCAAGGTCCAGCGATTGCTGGATGCCGGGCCGGTCTCCATATCCACCCACGCGCACAATCGACTTTGCGCCGCCGTTGGCTATTCCCGCGAGCATCGCCGATAGCTTTTCGTAACCCATCGGGCCGTGCTGCGAATCGACCAGCAACCAGTCGTATCCGCTGTGAGCCAGTTGTTCCGCGACCGTGGGGCTATGTGAGTTTACAAACAAGCCAAGTTTCGGTGTTCCCGCGCGCAACTGCTTTTTGAATTCAGCGCCCGTCAGAGTGGCTGCTGCCATAGGAAATGCTCCTTTTCGAAATATAAGTGCAAGATGAGTCGCGTAAGTGTACTAGAGAAGCGCCACGCGCGGAAAAACAAACGTCAGGAGATGGCTGCGCGCTGTTGTAAGCGTGAAAGCGTCACGCCCGTCAATACATAAGGAGGGACATCAGAGATATTTAATCAGGACGACTTCGTTCCGGGCTTCGTTG
>DASSGJ010000047.1:0-11670 GCA_035693545.1 Candidatus Acidiferrum sp. | reverse complement strand
CTGATAGTCCGCCGATACTTCGGATATGCGCTCCACGGGCCAGATACCCGTGTTGGCCTGGGCCAGCACTTTTGTTGAGAGGTCCGTTCCCAAGACCTCGACGTTCCAGCCCGCGGAATGCGGAAAATGCGTCAACAGCATCATAGCCAGCGAATAAGCTTCTTCACCGGTGGAACAGGCCGCGCTCCAGATTCTGAGCGTCTTATTTCGTTTGTTGGCGTCCGCTTCCGCTATCCATTCCGGGAAAATGCGGTTGCGTAAGCACTCAAAGGCAGCGGGTTCACGAAAGAAATAAGTTTCGTTGGTGCAAATGCAATCCAGCATGCGCACCAGTTCTTCAGAATCGGATTTCACCCGCCGATAGTAGGAAGAGAAGGAGCGCAATTGCAGGGCGCGCAGTCTCTTCCACAGCCGGCTGACCAGCATGGCGCGGCTCTTGTCACCCAGGTGGATTCCCGATTCGCGGAGAACGAAAGCCTGGAAGAGCCGGAATTCTTCCTCCGCGAGTTCGGGAATCGCCCTGGGCAATACCGCATGGGAATGCACGGAGATGTCTCTGGAGGACATTACGGTTCCAGTGGCTCGCTGGAACCCTCCAGCATTCCGGCTCGCGCGTCCGCCGGAACGGCCTGAAGAGCGGACACGGTCAAGAGGTCGCTGTTGCTCAAGACTCGATCGATATCCAGAATGAGGGCAAACTTCTTGCCAAGTTTCGCCATGCCGGAAAGGTAATCGAGACGCACACGCGTGCCGAATGCGGGTGGCTCCGCGATGTCAGCTGTGGTGAGTTCAATCACCTGGTTGACGGCATCCACGATGACACCCATTACCGTTCGTTCCGAGTCCTGCGCCACCTCGAGGATGACGATGCAGGTGGTTTTGGTTACCGGGCGCTCCCCGAGGCCGAAACGCACCGAGAGATCAACAACCGGAACAACGCTGCCGCGCAGGTTGATGACGCCACGAATCCACTCGGGCACTCGCGGCACCTTTGTGACGGTGGTGTATTCGATGATTTCCTTTACCCTTTGAATGTTGGTCGCATACTCTTCACCCGAAAGGAAAAATGTCAGGTACTGCTGCTGGAGCACTTCTTCTTTTTCTTTGATTTCCATAGGTTCCTCCGCGGCCTAGATGCGAGCAAAGGACTCGGCATAATCGCCGTTTGACTTATTTGCGTGTGAAGAGGAGCCAGGGTTTGCGTGGTCCTCGTGGTTAGGAACATGAGGTTTTTCGATCTTGCGGTTTCTTCCCGCGCGGTGATCGCCGATAGTGTTGACGCGGAAGAAACTGATCATTTCCTGCAAGGCTTCTGCTTGCGACGCGAGTTCTTCCGCAGTGCTGGAAAGCTGCTCGGCGCCAGCTGCGTTGCGTTGCGTGACCAGGCCAACCTGGTTGATGGCGCCGTTGATCTGGCTCACGCCCGCGGCTTGTTCCGTGGAACTCGCGGCGACTTCCTGTACCAGGTCCGCGGTCTTTTGGATTGCCGGGACAAGTTCGCTCAGTAATCCGCCGGAGCGTTCGGCAACCTGTACGTTGGCGGCTGCCAACCCACCGATTTCCTGGGCAGCGGTACGGCAGCGTTCGGCCAGGTTCCGGACTTCGGCGGCGACGACGGCAAATCCGCGCCCATGTTCTCCGGCGCGGGCGGCTTCGATGGCGGCGTTTAGCGCCAGCATGTTGGTCTGATAAGCGATTTCTTCGATGACGACGATCTTCTCCGCGATGGACTTCATTGCGGAAACCGCTTCCTGGACGGCCTGGCCGCTTTGCCCGGCATCTTGCGCGCCCTTGCGCGCCGTGGTTTCCATCTTGCGGCTGTTCTCGGCATTCTGTGTGATGGAGGCACTCATCTCCTCCATGCTGCTGGTGACCTGCTCAACAGCGGCAGCTTGTTCACTGGTGCCCTGAGAGACGATGCTGGCAGAGGAAGCCACTTGAGCCGCAGCGGTGCTGACCGAACCGGCACCCAGGCGGACTTCGCCGATCATTTCGTTGAGTTTGCCGGTCATCTTGGCCATGGCTCCCAAGAGCCGGCCGAGTTCATCTCCTCGATCCACGTTGATGGTCTTGGTAAGATCCCCGGCGCTGATATTCTCCACGACGTCGAGCACGTCCTGGATGGGCTTGGTGATACCGCGGGAAATCACGAGAGTCACCACAATGCCGGCAATGACGGAAAGGATCGAGAAAATAATCAAGGTTGTGGTGGTGGTCTTGGCGATTTCGGTGACCATCGGGACCAGCACTTCGGCGTGACGGTTGGTAAGTTCCGTGGCCAGGTCTTCAAGGCGGTGAATGGAATCCTTAGACTCGTTGATTTTCAGGTTGCACTCCTGAGGTGTGCGCAGCTTCCCTTCCTGGATCAGTCCGAGGACCTTGGCGTACCCGCTTTCGTAGATATCCAGATCTTCACGCATGGTGCGGAGAGTTGCGCGGTCATCCGCCGAGAGCGAGAACTTATCGAGATCGCCGAGGACTTCACGGAGCTTTTGCCGTTGCGTCTCCCATTTGGCAACGTACTGCGTTCTGACCGGCGCCTCTTCGACATTCAGGAAAGAATCTTTTTCAAAGCGCCGCAATTCGAGCGTCGTTGCCTTGACGCGGGCCGCGAGAGTCACGAGCTTGGCGTCCCCGTTCAGGACCTTGAGAGTTTCCCTGGTGATGGCCTCGAGTCCCCAATAGCCGCTCAAGCCCATAGAGATGAGGAGCAGCACGATCAGGCCGAAGCCAATCGCTAACCGATTACCAATCGACATATTCTTTAACACAGCGTTCTCCTTCGAGCAGAATTCCGAGTGCGGCGCGATGCCGCCTCGCATTTTTTGTAACTGGCCCTATTGCGAAACCGATTCGGCGACCCGATGGATCGCCTCCTCACAAATTGCGGAAACGTCGAGAATCAGCGCGACGCGCCCATTGCCGAGAATCGTTGACCCGGAAACGCCGCGAATCCCCTGAAAAAGCTGTCCCAAGGGCTTGATCACCGCCTGTTGCTCACCCAGCAGTTCGTCAGCGGCGAGGCCGGCGAGGCCATCGCGGTGCTTGACCACAACGATCTTTTCACGAGCCGGAAGGCTGCCGCCGGAACCGAACACGTCGCGGAGCCGAACATAGGGCAGCGCGTCGCCCCGGAGATTGATCACCCCGCCTTCGCCGGAGCGATGACTTCCGGGCGGCAGTTCGAGGCACTCCTTTACGGAACTGAGGGGGATGACATACGTTTCCGTGCCTACCTTGACCGCAAAACCGTCAATGATGGCCAGCGTCAGCGGAAGGCGAATGGTGAAAGTAGTTCCCTGCCCTTTGCGGCTCTCCACGAGGATTGCCCCACTGAGGGCATTTACATTGCGGCGCACCACGTCCAAACCCACGCCGCGGCCCGAGAGCTCGGACACTTTGTCAACGGTCGAGAAACCCGGTTGAAAAATCAGGTTGTGAATCTCAGCTTCGGTGAGGCGAATGCCGTCTGGAACGATTCCCTGCGCACGGGCGTGCGAGAGAATACGCTCGTGGTCGAGCCCCGCTCCATCGTCGGAGAACTGCACGACTATGTTTCCGGCATCGTGGAATGCTTTCAAAACGATCTTGCCGCTGGGGTCCTTCCCGAGGGCACGCCGGACTTCCGGCGTTTCCAGACCGTGGTCGATGGAATTGCGAATCATGTGCATCAAGGGATCGTGAAGATGTTCCAGAATCGTGGTGTCCACTTCCACGTCTTCACCAATAATCATCATCCGTGCAAGTTTTCCGCTCTTTCGAGAAGTGTCGCGAACGCTGCGGGCGAAGCGATGAAACGTGGGGCCAACCGGAACCATGCGGATCTTCATCACCAGTTCCTGTAATTCAAGGAAAAGCGCTTCCAGCCCGTGTTGGGTCTCCAGAATTTCGCGCCCGCCGGCTAGCTGGCTGAATTTTCCCTCCAGGTTGCGCCGCTGGCGGCCCTGGGCAATGGCAAACTCCACCGTGAGGTTCAACATGCGATCCAGTTTGGCGACGCCGACACGCAAATTTTGCGCGGCGGGAATGGAACCAGCTACCGCGGATGATTCCGGAAGGGCGGATGCTGCTTCCTCTTGCGAGCCGGATGTCTCCGAGGTTCTGAATTCGGCGGTTAACCCGGCCAGACGAGAGCCTAATGTCTCGTGTTCAGGAAGAAGTGTTTCTTCGCCGCGAACTGCTCGCTCGGCAAGCTGACGAAGCCCATCCACGGATTGAAACAAGAGGCCGATTACTTCCTGAGAAAGAGCCACGGCCTTGCTGCGGCAAAGATCCAGCAGATCCTCAACGGTGTGCATGAATCGCGCCAAGGCATTGAAATCCAGGAGCGAGGCGTTGCCCTTCATGGTGTGCGCCGCCCGGAATAACGAAGAAATCAGCTCGCGATCGTCGGGATGCGTCTCCAAGGCCAGGAGCAATTGCTCCATTTGAGCGAGGCATTCCTCGGTCTCTTCTCGAAAGGACTGCAGCAGCATTTCGCGATTGATTTCCATAATTCCTCTACAACCAACTCCTTACTGAGTGACCGGTATCGGTGCAAAACACGACGCGTTGTCCGCGGTCCCCGCCGACCTCGGAGGAAACGACCGGGATATGTGCTTTGGCGAGCATCTCCAGGGCGATGTCAACGTTTCGGCTTCCGAGGTGCACCTTGTTCGCGCCCGGCTCGCGCATCGAATCGAACAGGCAGCCTCCGCCGAAAATCTTGGCGCGAAGCTGTCCCCGGACCGCGCCTGCTTCCAAAAGCTTTTGCAATAACATGGAAATGGCCACATTGCCGAAACGCGGGGAGGGCACGCCTTTTTCGTCCGAGGCCGGCAGCATGAAATGGGTGGCGCCGCCGATGCCTTGCGAGGGGTCCCATATGCAGACCGCAACGCAAGAACCAAGAATAATCACGACGGAGTGCCCCTCGGAAGAAACGAAAACGTGGCCGGCATGAAGAAGACCGGGACCTGGGGAAGCCGGGACGCGTGTCTCGATGGGCATAGGTGGCGCAACAGCGAGCTGTGCATTTTTTGAAGGCGGCAACGGCTTCATGGCGCCACCTGTTTTTTCTGCAATCTCTGAAACTGGACGGCGACCGTCGCGTAGGTCTCCAGAAACTTCAGCAATTCATAATCGGCCCATTCCAGGCGGTTTTTCTGGGGAAGCAGGCCAAAGATTGCGATGATCCCGACAACTTCGTGGTTTGACTTCAGGAGCACGCAAGCCGTCAGACGCTTCTCGAAGGGCAAAAGATCTTTCTCAATCTGTCGCTCGCGAAACTGGCTGGTTCCCTGGTTTAGCGCGCGGCCGAACATGCCGGCGCCCGATTTGAAAAGCTCCATGTCAGCGGGGTCCACTCCCCACGACCAGGCCGGAGAGAAGGTTTCATCGGCCGGGGAATAATCGAAAATCGCCACTTCTTCCGAGCCGATAAGGTTGCCAATGATTTCGGCGACGGCTTCAAACACGTCCTCGTTGTCCAGCGACTGAATGAGGCGTGCGCTCGAAGCGTTGAGACGCTCGAGCAGAAAGTGGTTGCGCTCCATCTGTTGACGGAGGGAAAGTTGCTGCACGTGCAGGTGCACTTTCTCCGAGCCAGCGTGAGCTCGTGAGTCTGCGTTGGCGCGTTTTGTATGGACCGACGCGTTCGCTGGTGAGCGGCCTCGATCTTTCGTGCTTGTCATGTTCTGTCCCCGGTGCCTGTACGTGAATTCCGCATTGGTTTGCTCGCTTGGAACTATTCGCCGAGATATGCCTTCAACAAATCCAGCAGCTCGACATCATTTACGGGTTTCGTGAGATAGTCACTGCAACCGCTGGCGTAACCTTCCTGCACATAGCGTTCTTCCCCGCGGGTGGTCAGCAGGATGATCGGTATCTTTTCCGTTTCCTTATCCTTTTTCAGGGCGCGGCAGGCTTCCAGTCCGGTCATGCGCGGCATGATGATATCCATCAGAATCAGGTCCGGCTTTTCACGCTGGGCCCGCTCGACGGCCTCTTTCCCGTCGACGGCGCTGATGAGCACATAGTTTGTCTTTTGGCTGAAAATCATCCTGTTCACCAGCCGTGCGGTGCAGGAATCATCCACAAGTAGAATCTTCTTCGTTGACATCTCGATCTCTCCCGTTCATCTCGCCGAATCGGTTACACCGTGCCGGCACTGTATCTGAGGCCAAAAACGTGGCCTGTAGCGCCTTTGGCTGCGCGCGACGCAGTCTCCATCACACAACTGTAGCCAGGTCGCTCTTTCGCGAATCCTTCTACTGCCTGAGGAGCGGAGTGTTATTCGGGAATCAGCCACACCTGACGCCGGAATCCTGCGCTTGCCAGGCACGCTTTCACACTCCTGCCTGGCACTTGAGCCCTGCTTGTTGTCAGAGAGTGTGCCGGTTTTGAATGCGGGATGTAATTGGGCTGATTCCCTAGGGAATTCGCTTTAGAACTGGACAGGTAGGGGTAATCTCATTCGAGCGGGTGCGCAGCGATCCGCAGACGAATTTTTCCTAATGTGCGGGGTTGAAGTATAAGTTTTAGGTTCCTAGCGGAGGGTTATGCCCGACGCTGGCGACGGTCGTTACCTTGTTCGGAATGGCCGTTGGCGTCCAGCCAGGCCAAGAGGCCACGGATGCTGCCATGAGCCAAAGCAATGCTTGAATCGGCGGCACCGTAATAGAGATTGATGGTGTCGCCATCCGCGGCGATGGTGTAGCCGCAGGGAAACACAACGTCCTGGACATCTCCTTGACGTTCGTAGTCCGCTTCAGGGGCGAACATCCAAGAATCTCCCCGGACCAGGCACTTCTCCGGTTGTTCCAAATCAAAAAGAGCCAGACCCAGCCGATAGATGGAGCTGGAGGGCGTCCGGCGGACACCGTGGTAGATCATCAGCCAGCCTCTAGGAGTTTCGATTGGCGGCGGAGACATGCCGATTTTGTTGGCATCCCACCAGGCGCCGCGGCGGGCTTCCAGCATGAGCTTGTGGCTGCCCCAATGGCGGAGGTCGGGAGAGTAGGAGATCCAGATGTGTGCGCCTAACGGGGTCATCGGCCGGTGAATCAGGGCCCAGAATCCGCTGATTCTTCTGGACAGGAGGGCGGCGTCCTTGTCATCGGGCGACATGATGAGGCCAAATCTTTCGTAGGTGCGGAAATCTTTCGTGAGCGCCAGGGATACGCCCGGGCCACCGCGGGAGTAGGCCGTGTAGACAACGGCATACTTCTGGAGTTCCGGAACGAAGGTGATCCGAGGATCTTCGATGCCCCACAATTCTTCCGGATATTTGTCCGGGTCGGGCAGCAAAGACGGTTGACCGTCAATCTGCCACCTATCGACTCCGTTTTGCGAACGCGCCGCGCAGAGGTGAGAATGGCCGCGGCGATCTTCCACGCGGCACAAGAGGAGCGTGGACTTGTCAGGCAGGAGTGTGGCTCCCGCGTTGAAGACGCTGTTGATGGAGTATGGCCAATCTTTTGCCGTCAAAATGGGATTCGCGGGATGCCGGGTAAACAAAATGTCGTGCTGGATCGTTGTTTCTATCAATAGCAATCTCCCTGTAAGAAAACTGGCTGACATACAAAGTCGCGAAGCGGCGACAGAAAGTGGGGTTTGGTCATACCTTCCTGTCGGTGGCGTCCGCTTCTTCCAACTTGCGCATTTCGAGAAGGGCCATCAGGAAAGAGAGCGTGGATTCCGCGCCCTGGTTTTCGTTGGCGCGGTCCGGATGCAGGCCATCGCGGCAGCCGCCGGTGGTGGGGTCGTAGAGGGCGATCTGAAGGTCGTTGTCGCCGAGGAACCAGTTGAAGGCGGTCCAGGCTTCCTTGCGCCAGCGGCCTTTGCCGGTTGCGCGGTAGGCTTGGAGATAAGCAGAAACGGTGGCGCAGGCTTCGATGGGTTGCTGGTCGAAGCGGGCCTTTTCGGTTTTCCTGGAGTAGAAGCCGTGCGAGCCGATGGGGACGAAATGGCCCTTGGTTTCGCAGCGCTGCTCCATCGCTAGCCAATCCAGGGCTTCGAGTCCCGCGGAGACCATGGCGTCGTTGCCGCCGCGGGTTCCCGCACGGATCAAAGCCTGCGGCAACCGGGCGTTGGAGTAGGAAAGCACGTTCTCAAACCAGTTCCAGTCCGCCGAACGGTTGGCAAGATACGATTCGAGCAAACGGTTGGCGAGCGCATCAGCGGCATTCAGCGCCGCGCGATCGCCGGGAAAAGACTCGAGATATTCCAGCAACCCGAGCAGCGCAAATGCGCAAGCACGTGGGCTCCTGAAGTCCACGGCCGCGGGCACGGCCATTTCAAACAAGCGGCCGGCGGCTCCGCGGAGTCCAGCATCATTTGTTCTTCCTAGAACGGTACCCAGCCCCCACAAAGCGCGACCGTGGCTGTCTTCGGAACCTTGCAGCTCCTGCCAATGGCGTTCATAGCTGAGGCAGTTTCGGAAGCGTTTGGTTGCCGGGTCGAAAGCCAGCCACAGGAAAGCAAGATAGCGGGTTGCAAGGTCCAGCGAGCTTCTGGCGGAAATGTTTCCAACTTCTTCCAGAAGAACCGCGACAATGAGAGCGCGGGCGTTGTCATCGGTTGAATAACCTTCCGGGTAGTTGGGTACGTTGAAAACCGCGTGCTCTACAATTCCGGTGTTGTCCGTCATGCGGCGCAAGTGATCGAGTTTTATGGCGGGGAGCCGGTCGAGGGCTTTTTCGGTGTTCTGCGCGGAAAAAGTTGCCCGCGGCTTACGCAATCGCTCGTTGTACACGCGTTCAAAACTCCCCATGTATTGCTGGGCCACGCGATCCCACACCATGTCGCGCGCATAGAGGTACGCGCGCTTCCGCATGGCGTGGCGGGCGGTGCCGTTGTCTAACAGTTCGATGGTCTTCGCAGCGATGGCCTGAGGATCGTCAAAGGGAACGAGTACGCCGCGCTCGTCGTCGAGCAGCTCAATCGCGTGCAAGTAGGGCGTGGAAATAATTGCTTTGCCTGCACTGAGGGCGTACGCGAGGGTGCCGGAAACCACTTGCCCCTTGTGCTTGTAGGGAGTGATATAGATGTCCGCCGCGCCGATTAATTCCACCAGCTCTTGCGGGCTGACGAAGCGGTTTCGAAAAATTACGTTGGATTCGACACCGAGGTCTTTCGCGAGCTTTTGCAAGGACGCCCTGTACTTGTCACTATCCCGCCGCAGAACGTGAGGGTGGGTTACGCCGGAGATCATGTAGACGACGTTTTCGTGGCGCGCCAGGATTGCGGGCAAGGCCTGGATGACGTTTTCGATACCTTTGTTCGGGGAAAGTAGTCCAAACGTGAGTAAAACTTCTTTGCCTTCGGTGCCGAAGGCGTCTTTATAGAAATTGGGGTCGGTGAAGGCCAGGTCGGGGATGCCGTGGGGAATCAGGTCGATTTTGGAGGCCGGAACGTGGAACACTTCCTGCAAAATCTCCGCCGATTGGCGGCTCATGACGATGAAACGATCCGATAGAGCGGCGATTTCTTCCATCACCGCGCGCTGATCCGGATTCGGTTCGCGCAGAACGGTGTGCAGGGTGGTGACCACCGGCATCTGCAGCCGGCGCAAGAGTTCCAGGATGTGAGAGCCCGCGGGTCCGCCGAAAATTCCGTACTCGTGCTGCAGGCATACGAGATCAATGTTGCTGAAATTGAGGAAATCCGCGGCCTGACGATAAGAAGCAACCTCATCCTGGGCAAGTTCAAACCGGATCCGGGGCGGGTAGGTGTAGCCTTCCGGAGTGTCGTTGACGGGAAGCGCCAGGAGTTCGGTGGAGGCGAATTCCGCGTGAATCGCGTCACACAAATCCGTGGTGAAGGTGGCGATGCCACATTGCCGGGGAAGGTAGTTGCCGATAATAGCGACGCGACTCGGCAACATTGGCCGTGGATGCATGGGCCTTGGCGCTATAGATTTGTCCTCGGCAACCGCCACATCGAGGTTGATCACGTCTTCGAGACTGAATTGGTCAATAACCCTGGAGCTGTTCGGGGCGTGGATAGAGGGCGACCTTTCTGTTGCAGGGGTCATCTTCGGAGTCGGCATTTGATTCCTGTCCTGTGTTTGGGTTGTGCGCTTCCCTGGGAAGAAAATGCGCGCTATGGGCGAAATGCTTTCTGATTCTTCTGCCGCTCGGCTTCCAAGTCGTCGGCTTCTTTTTTCCTGAGGTCCGCGTCCCGCTGGGGTTTTTCCTGTTTTTCGAGGGTCACGGCGTCGGCAATGGCAAGCTCTGCCTCCGCGTTAACCCGTTTAGAGAAGATGATGAGGCCGAAACGATTGGTAAACGCAGAACGGACCAACCTGAAGAAATTTTGCGAGTCCTCCCAGGTGGCGACGGTTTTGTCGCTGTCGCTGTATCCCGCGTACAAAGCGGGTTCGACCTGGGGCGGAGGGAAGGTTGCGGGGCCATATTTTGCGGAGATGGAGTTCACCATGTCATCCGAGGTAAGCCCCTGCGTGGAGGTGGTATCGTACGTCACGGAAATCTTGTAGAGTTCGCCGTTCCAGAAGGAGAAAAACATCTGCTCGACGCTATCGGCGTGGTAAGCAGCCCCAGAAGCAGCGGGAGGCCACCAGTTTAGCTCCTGGACGAGCGTGGGGCGGGCATGGATTAGCTTCACATCGGCGGCCTTTCGCTCGGTTTGCTTGAGCACCGTTGCGAGGCTGGATCCAAGGGAAAATCCGCGGTACTTCGAAAAATCCTGTGCGCGGAGGACGGGAGAAGCAAGAAGAACGAGACCAAGGCAAAGAATCGAATTGCGTAAAGTTTTCATTTCAGATCTCCCACAACTTCCTAAGAACTTGAAACCAAGGTCCCGTATTCATTTGGAACCACCGCGGCGTCTGGACCAGTTGGCGTTTTCCGGGTGACATCGTTCGTGCGGTCCAGGGCCAGCCCCTGCTGAATGTGCCGGAAGTTGGCGTTGACGATCACAAAAGGGATGCCGAGAAACCATGTGGAGCGAGTTTCTCTAATTTCCAGAGAATTAAACTCCCGTGCGGCGTGTTTCGCGAGGATGCTCCGGAGCGCTCTGCGCAGGGACGATGGTCCGGGGCGGCCAAAAACGATGGCCTTCCGATCGCCGGCCAGAAAGAAAAAGTTCCACTTGGCCTGCTCGATTTTTCGGCCGAGGCGGTAGCCATCGCAATCTCTCACCGCTCGCCAACCGGGAAGGAACGTCTCCGTTTCGATGATCAAACCGCCGGGCAACAGTGTGCCTTCGCGGATGAAGAGAGTTCCCGCAGTATCATTGACTGACATTTGGGCCTTTCCGGACTGCAAGATAAAGACCTCCGCATCCGTGGTGGACTGCGTGGCGCCGGTTTTAGCGTGTCTTGCAATCATTGGGCGGACCTCAACGCTAAGAGGCCGGATTCACTGACCCCAGTTAGCCTGCTCGACTTGTAAGGGAAGCATGTTCTCCGGGGTTTCATGTCGGCAGTACACTAACGACGACGCGTACGCCGCAACCGGGCACCGCTGCCAATGCCGGTTTTCGTCACTCCACACTCAACATTTTATAGACTGCCAAGCACAAGCGCTGTCTACTTTTGCACAGTCTTGCAATCGGTTCCCTGCTAGTTTGAGCATGGACGAAGAGTGCCCGGATTGTGACCGGTGCGTCTCCATTATGAAACCGAAGAAACACAGGAATAACGGAAAAGCCGGGAAGTTTAATGCGCAG
>DASSGJ010000046.1:0-11927 GCA_035693545.1 Candidatus Acidiferrum sp. | reverse complement strand
CAGTGCTGCCGACGGTCAATAACGATTGGGTTGATTTGTCGAGCTTCAAGGGCAAGGTAGTCTTCATCACCTTCTGGACCACCTGGTGCCCGGGGTGCGTTGATGAGGTCCCCAGCCTCATTCATTTGCAGCAGGACCTTGGCGCGAAGGGGTTCACCGTCGTCGCCATCGCCGTGGATGACCAGGGCGAAGAGACGGTGGAATCCTTTGTGCAGACGCGGCGCTTCCCGGTAAACGGCACCTCAACTTCTATTGATTATCCGGTGCTGCTGGGGAGCGATGAGGTTTCCCGTAAATTGGGGTTCGAGGGAGGACTCCCCGCAGGCGTGCTGGTCAACCGGGACGGCCGGGAAGTTAAGATTATTCGAGGCGAAGTGACCGAAGCCGCGCTGTCCAAGGCCATCCGGCGGCTTCTCTAGGATTGCCATAAATGAAAAAGCCCCGGCGATCAGGCCGGGGCTTTTGATTTGTTCGATCAGCGTGCCGCTGAGGATGCGGGTTTTTGCGGCTGCTCGGCGCGCCTCTGTTTGATTTCAGGCTCGACGAAAATGCACCAGAAAAGCTATTGTTGGACTAAGATAGGCCGAAGAATCAGATTGATGCACGCTCGCTTAGGTGCTTTCTGGAATTCGACACAACGCCAAGGAGCTTCACTCAGCCGAAGCTTTGATGATGAAATGTCCTTACTGCAATACCGATAATTTGCCGGCGGCGGCAATTTGTAAGGTGTGCGGGGAGAGTTTGCCCTCGTCCGGGAAGCAAACTCCCAGTGAGCCGAACCGGCAAAAAAAACCTCCGCCGCAAAACGAAGATCTGCAAGGAACCTATGTTCCCGAGAGCACCCCGTCGGCTCTCGGCGCATGGACGGCGGCCGAACCCGCGATTCCGGCTGCTGCCCAACGCCAGCTTGACCCCGGCGCCATTCTTGGCGGCCGGTACCAGATTATCGCTCTCCTCGGAGAGGGCGGCATGGGCGCGGTCTATAAAGCGCATGACATCGAGCTCGAACGCCTGGTAGCGCTGAAAGTCATCCGCCCCGAACTCACCACCAATCCGGAAATGCTGCGCCGCTTCAAGCAGGAACTGATTCTTGCGCGGCAAGTCACGCACCGGAACGTGATCCGCATCTTCGATCTTGGCCAGGCAGACGGTTTCAAATTCATTACCATGGAGTTCCTCGAAGGCGAGGACCTTCGCGCGATTCTCAAGAAAAAGGGAAAGTTACCTCCGGACGAAGCGGCCCGCATCCTTCTTCAGATCTGCCGCGCACTGGAGGTTGCTCACGGCGAGGGTGTGATTCACCGCGACCTCAAGCCCCAAAATATCATGCTGGACGCGAACGGCCGCGCTTACGTGATGGATTTCGGCATCGCGCGGTCCGCATATCTTCCGGGGATGACGCAGACAGGCGCGCTGATTGGCACGCCCGAATACATGTCTCCGGAACAGGGCAAAGGGGAAAAGCTCGACGAGCGCTCCGATCTCTTTTCCCTCGGTGTCATCTGCTACGAATTGGTCACCGGTCAATCGCCGTTTTATTCCGAAACGCCTTTAGCCACGCTCTGGAAGCGCATGCAGGAGAAAGCCAAGCCGCTTTGTGAGGTTGATCCGGCCATTCCCAAGCCGCTCAGCGACATTGTCGCCAAAGCGATGGAGATTGAGCCCGCGGACCGCTTCGCCAGCGCGGGAGAGATGGCGCAGCAGTTGGAGCTGTGGTTGGGTCCTTCTGCTGGGACATCGGTCATCTACGTTCCCGCGCCGCACAAGAAAGCCTATTGGAAATGGGTCTCCGCCGGGTTGGCCGCGGTGCTGGTAATCGCCGGTGTAGCCTATCGGTTCGCGAATCCCAAACCGAAAGCGGTTCACGCGCCGGTGAGCGTTCTGGTGGCGGACTTCACCAATCATACGGGTGACCCGATTTTTGACGGCACCCTGGAACCCATGTTTAACGTGGCGCTCGAAGGCGCCAGCTTTATCAACGCCTACAATCGTGGCAACGCACGAAAGCTGGCTCAGAAGCTGCCGAACCCCACGGACAAACTTGATGAGCAGCCGGCACGCCTCGTAGCCATCGGCCAGGGGATCGGCGCGGTGGTCACGGGCGAACTCAGCAGGCGCGGAGACAAATACAGTCTCTCTGCCACGGCACTGGATGCAGTCAGCGGAAATGTGATCGCTCATAGCGAGGTCACCGCCGACAACAAGGACAAAATTCTTCTCGCTATCCCCAATCTGGTTGCTCCCATCCGCAAAGCACTCGGCGACTCCACTCCGGAATCAGTCCAGCTTGCCGCGGAGGCGGGAGCTTTCCAGGCCGGATCGCTCGAAGCCGTGCACCAGTACGGCGTTGCGATGGATCAGCAGTTCGCGGGGAAAATGAGCGAGGCATTTGACTCCTTCTCCAAGGCGGCGGAGTTGGACCCGGACTTCGCGCGCGCCTACTCCGGAATGGCGGCCGTAGCCGGAAACCTGGGGCATGAACAAGACTCCGCAAAATACTTCAAGCTGGCCATGCAGCACGTGGATCGAATGACGGAGCGCGAACGGTACCGCGTCCGTGGTTTGTATTACCTCATGAGCGAGAACTGGGACAAATGTATTGAGGAATATGGCGAACTGCTGAAGCAGTACCCCGCCGACAACATGGGCCACAACAATCTGTCCATTTGCTATAAAAGCGAGCACAACACGCCCAAAGCGATTGAAGAGCTGAAGCGATCGTTGGAGGTTGCGCCCAACAACCAGCTGCGAGTGAACCTCGCGTTATATCTTTCCTACACCGGAGATTTCCAACGGGGGGAGCAGGAGTCACGGGAGGTATTGAAGGTTAACTCTGCGTTTGAAACGGGCTACGCTGCTCTGGCTTACGCCCAGGTCGGACAAGGGCAACTTGCCGAAGCGATTAAAACCTATCAGCAACTGGGGAGAACCGGCGACTTCGGCCAGTCCATGGCTGGTCCTGGACTGGCTGACATTGCTATTTACGAAGGGCGCTTGACCGAGGCGGTGCACTTGTTAGATACCGCGGCCGCTGCGGATGTGAAGGCCGGCAGGCTGGATTCCGCCGGCGCCGATTTTGGGCTGCTCGCCTATGCCCAACTTTTGCGCAAACAAAAACCTGCCGCTTTGACGGCGGCGGAACATGCGCTGGCCAACAGTAAATCAGTTTCCACGCGCTTTGCGGCCGGCCGCATTTATGCCGCCTCCGGCGAGGCCGCGAAAGCGCAAAAATTAGCCGAGGGTCTCGCCGCCGAAGCGCAACTCGAGCCGCGGGTCTACGCCAAACTGATCGAAGGTGAAGTAGCCCTGCAGCAGAAAGACCCGCGCCGCGCCATCCAGTTGTTCGACGAAGCCAACAAGATGCTCGACATTTGGATCGGCCGGCTCGATCTCGGACGGGCCTACCTGGATGCCGGGCTTTTCCCGGAGGCCGATGCCGAATTCGATCGCTGCATCAAGCGGCGTGGTGAAACTTTTGATTTATTCGATTACGTATCCACTTACGGCTTTTTGCCCGAGGCCTACTATTATCAGGGGCGAGCGCGCGAGGGACTGAACAGTCCCGGCTTCCGAGATTCCTACACCACCTACCTGAATATCCGCGCCAAAGCGGGAGAGGACCCGCTCATTCCTGAGATCCGCAAACGCCTCGGACAATAGAAAGCCCACAACAAATGGCCCGGGTGTAGTTCCCTTTCACAAAACGTGAATTCAGCGAAGCTTCCAGTTCAGTTGTCAGCTGCTGCCACGCCTCACTGGAACTGAATCGTCGTCGCCTTGACGGCGGTTCCGTCGTTCAAAGTCAGCTCAACCGTAAACCAGCCGGCGACAGAGCCGATCGTAGACTTGGTGTCCCAGTTGAAGACGAACTGGGGCGAGCTGAAGCGGAACGTGCTGTTCCCTTTCGCTCCGGTGGTTGGGTTATACAACAGAACGCACGGCGGAATGCTCGACGATGCAGGAGGAACCGTATTGCCGGTCGTCGGGCACGCCTGCAGCAACTTCAGCGTGCTCAAATCGCTGATCGGGTTTCCATTGCCATCCAGAATCTCCCATTTAAGGGGAACAGCCGAGCCCTGGTTGACCGTGCCAGAGAAAGTAGGCGCAGTCACGGTGCCGGCCGTGCTCAGGGGCGACAGGAAGCCCACGAACACACACGGCACGGAGATTGGCGCGGAAGTACTCGAAGGAGTACTTTCCCGGCCGTCGGTCAGGACAGTAGTCACGAAATACATATAAACAGCGCCGCAGCTGACTTTCTGGTCGGTGAAGGTGAAAGTTGGCAGCGGTAGCGGTGTGCCCGCAACCACCGGAACATTGGCATAAAGCACCGGGGCCGCATTGTTCACGATGCGGTAGATGTTAAACGACGCGATCTGGCTCTGGCCGAACGCGGGCGCAGCAAACTGGAATTGCACGAAATTTGAAGCCGTCAGCGTTGGACCGCTGGTGATCTTCGGAGGACGCACAACGGAGTTGGCAATCTGGGTGTTGATTTCACTACCGACGCCGCCACCCGTCTTCGAGCTGAGCACTCCTCCGCCCGTCTTCGAACTGAGGACTCCACCACCGGTTTTCGAGCTTAGGACACCGCCGCCAGTCTTTGAGCTCAGCACTCCTCCACCCGTTTTTGAACTCAGCACTCCACCGCCGGCCCAAAAATCGTTACCCGTGGCGCCAATCTGCCGCAGGTCCAGGCTGGCCCAATCATTGAATCCGTCCAAGCTTGCCTCAATCTGGCCGTCGAAATTGATGTCCTGGTTGGCTGACCAGTTAATCGTGCTGGCTGGGCCCTCCAGACGGAACATATTCTTATTGGGATCATTGGGAGTAATGGGGGAGCCGTCGCAGTGGCTCGTGGCAGGGCTTCCGAAGGGTTGATTGAGCGCATACCACTTGGTGGTTTGATTGACGTTCGAAAGGATGTTGGGAGGCGATGCCAGACTTTCATTCAGACTGTTCAAGACTTGCTCGGAATAATCCAAATTGCCGTCCAGAAGATCAACCTGGAACAGATAGTTCATCACACTCAAGTGGTTGGATTTGCAATTGGGCTCAAAGGTGAAAGCATAGCCGCCTGTAACCGGCGTGCGGGACAGGCCGCCGTGCGTTAAGCCAAGCGAATGTCCCAACTCATGCATTAAGGTGCCGCTCTGCACCGGGTCTGTCCGCCCGTCGGGGCCCCAAAGGCCCAGGGTTATCAAGGAGTCTGCGCCGCCGATGTCGGAAATGCCGGAACGGGTGGTGGCAACGCCGGAACCAATGGCAAGGAATGGATCCGTGACCTGGGTGTAAGTTGCAGTCGTCGCGGTTGCGATTTGTATCGTGAAACTATTCGGGTTGGGAACGCCCACACTCTGGACAAGAAAAGTTCCATTCAAACCGGGATTGGAGATGGCATCGGAGATGGTCACACGCGCGTTCGGGTTCGTGTCGCTGCTGTTGAGCGCAGCCGCAAGCCCATGAGGAGTTGCTGTGGTGAAAGTGACCGTGGTACCCGCAGCCACAGCGGTCGACAGGCTTCCGTCTATGAAACCCCAGGAAGGCGATGCGGCTCCTACTCCGAAAATGACCTCGTGATAACTATTGTTTTTCCCTGGTTGGAACCGCCGGACACAAGCGGGACCCGTTCCCGCCGCTCCTCCTTGAGGAGTCTGGGTCTCACACGAAGGCTCATCCGGATAGTTCAGCGGCTGTGTCTTCAGGAAGGCAAATCCTGCTTCCCAGCCAACCACTCCCGCTTGCCCTGGGTACGGGCAGTACACGGCCGGCGAAACACCCAAGTTGTCGGCGCAGGGTTGTGCGAGTATCACATTATTGTCGTCGGGAATTATGTGCAGGGTGATGTTGTGATTCGTTGCAAAAGCGCTGGTCACGCTACTCAACGTCGCTGCATCTGGGCGGTACGACACCCCGTTGTTCGTATCACAGGTGGTCGTTCCATTCGAATTGACCACCGCGCTACACATATAATCCAGTTGTATGAAGACATCTTTGTTGCCCTGCCCAGGAGCATGGGCCCCCGGTAGCGCCACCCACGAAGGGTCGGTCACATCTCCAACTCTGCAAGTTCCCTGATTGCTCATGCCCCGGTTGGAGCCCGCGTCGCAGTATCCTTGCGCCGTCTTCGAGTTGTCGGTCAGGCCATCGAGATCACTGTCCTGCACCGTGGTGCTCATTACGATCGCACCCCAGGTCACGCAGCCCTTGTTGCTGCCGTTCGGCACCACCACTGTGGTTTCCGAAGATTCTCCGGCCTGCACCGGAATTGTGGTGAATGGGTAGTTACTCTGCGCATTATTGATATACCAGGTCGGGTTGTCCCAGGAAGAATTGTATTTCCCCGGGAAGGGCGGGTTAGTTCCGTAGAGCGAGGGCAGCGGCGTGCTGTGTATCAAGGTCCCCGCACTGTTGTAATTGTTCAGGAAAACCTGTTGCAGTTTGTTGGACTGCCCATTCCCAACGATATGGGTAATCTTGCTTGCAATCGCGGCGCCCTGATCATTTCCCGCCTGAAAGAGCCCCACCATCGGCTGGCTTACCGTTTGCGAAGTATTGCTGGGCGCAAACGCCCCATCATAGATGACCACCGCGGTTAGGGGAGAACTTGGCGCCAAAACGCGGTATACGATCACCAGCGTCGCGCCCAAAGTAAACGGAGGTTGGCCCGCCTTTCCGGTATCCGGCAGATTCACCTGGTAGGAGGTGTTGGGCTGGATGTTCCCCTTGGCGTCCACCGGTATATACGAACTTACGTCCGCTCGATAGGCCACAATCGTTTTGGATCCCTGCGATGACCCCGCGCAGCCTCCCGAACTCCACGAGACGGGGGCGTTCGGGTTGCCCAATATTGATCCTGTAATTGGATAACCTCGGAAAGTCCCGTTCTGCCCAGTGAACGTCCCCGAGGTTTCGACGGTTTCCCAGTACAGGAAGGCTGCCACGATATCGGCGCCGACCGGCACCTGCTGTTCAAAATTGACGTTGCCGTAGGCCACGGGATCCGGAATAGAGATTGTTCCCGTAGACATCTGCGTGCCGTTTACGTTTGTGGAGCCTGTTTTGGTCCACCCTCCAACCACATAGTCTCCCGTGACCATGTAGTTGTTGCTTAAGCCCAGCGGGAGGGGACTTTGCGCAAAACCACTCGGGGCGAACCCGAACAGCGCCAGCAAACCTGTTGCGATGGCAGCACGCAATAGACGGTGACTCTCCAAAACTGCGCCCAGGGCTGGATGAATGGTTTGCATCATCAACCTCTCTAATCAAATTTTCCGGGACATTTATTATCGACGCCCGTTTCGGGTTCGTGGATTCCGTTCGCAGTTGACCTTAGGTGGGACAATTCGAACAAAAATCTCCCCAACAAACAATTGCCTGCACCGATTTCACGCACCCAGAGTTGATACTGAGGAGGACGTGCGAAGGGGACGACTTTGCAACGACCGCGCTAAAAGATGGACTCGAGCTCCTCGACTATCTACCGGCTGGGTGAAGAACCTGGCTACAAACTGGTGGGAACGGTACTCCGAATTTGGAAGAGAGTCAAGACTGGAAGTGCTTCGGCAGGCTCTACCCTCAGTCCCCGGCCCTCCTTAGGGAGTCTCGCCCTAATTCCATCGAAAAAAATAGTGGGCGGGGTAATAGAAAGCCCCGGCCTTGGAGCCGGGGCTTGGGAAGTATAGTATTTGCGTGCTGCTCAGGAGGCGGGTTTTTCGGGCTGCTCAGCGCGCTTCTGTTTGATTTCCTTTACCTTGTCGAGCAGATCGTCAGCCTGCTTCGTAAGCGAATCGCGCTCCGCGGACGACTCCACCATATCCGCCTTGCGGCGATAGAGCAGGTTCAGATAGGTCATGGCGTCGTCGTACTGGGGATTCAGTTCGGTGGCCTTTTTCAGGCTGGTGATGCCGTCGTCCACCAGTGTGCCGTATTTCTGGGTGTACGCGGCACGAACATCCGGAGGCAGCGGGTCGGTGTCCTTCACCTGTTTGTTGATATGCGCCTTGTTATAGTCTGCGCGCATTTCGGTGTTGCCGCGATAAGCGATGGCCCAGTCAATTACGCCAATCGAATAATACGGCGACGGATCCTGCGGCTTCAACGAAATGTGCTTCTGGTGATAAGTCTTGGACTCTTCAAACTTCTTTTCGTCGAACGGCTGCCCGGCCATCTGGTAGAGGATGGATGCCAGCCCGTCAATGGCGCTCATATTATCGGGGACTTTTTCGAGCACGCTCTTGTATTCGGCGATGGCTTCCTCGCCGTGGCGCTTGTTTTCTTCGGAGGGCGCGCCGGGAATGTACTGGCTGGCATACGCGGTCGCCAGGTACAAGCGGGCATTCAGAAGATCGGGATCAAGTTCCTTCGCTTCCTTGAAAAATTCGACCGCCTTGTCAAATTGCGCCTCCTTGAAGGCGGCAACGCCCTTGTTCAAAAGGTCGCGCGCGCGCAATTTGTTGCAGCCTGAAACGCCGGCCGCCAGGATCAACAACGCCACCAGGGCAAACGCCCGGTTGGCTGTGCGGGAAAACCGCGAGGGGGTTTCCCGTGACGCTATTGCATCTGTCATTGAAGCAACCATCCCTGATAAGCGCGGCCGGCTTTCCCGCCGCAGCTAGGATTCACATCCGCCCACTTGGGCCATTCCATCACGTTCAGCGATTTTTTTCCAGTTCAGAACTCAACAACCCGATGGGTGAGGCGCCCGCCGAATGCATGAGGTCCAGAACCTGGGCAACCGCTTGAAATTCCAGCGAACGATCCGCTTGAAGAAACGCAACCCTGTCGGAGCGCCGCGCGAAAATTCCCTGCAACCGATCGCCCAACTGTTCGACCTGCACTTCCGACTGGTTGATCCGGACCGAACCATCCGACGCAATCTGAACGATGATTGTTTCGGGTGGGTCGTATGGGACTCGGCGGTCCGACTGCTGGGGTATTGCCGCCTCCAGCCCCTTCTGGCGATGCGGAATGATCATGAAGATGACCAGCAGCACCAGCAGAATATCGATCAGCGGGACCACATTTACTTCGGCTACGATCCCGCGCCTGCCCACAACAACGCCCATGCCCATGAGCCACCTCGCGAAGTGAAATTATCCTGCGAGGAGGACTCCCACATCCCTGCGCGAAACCCGGGTACGAACTACTGTCCTGCTTCCAGCTTGGCGGTGATCAGACCCACCTTGTCAATGCCCGCTCCGCGCATGATATCAATGGCGCGCGCCACGGACATGAACAGCACATCATTGTCACCCTTGATGAAGGCGACTTTCTCAGCGCGATCCTTGAACACCTGCTCGATGCGCGGTCCGAGAGAATCCCAGGTGGCGTCTTCGTTGTTGATCTTGAGTTTGTCGCCCTTCAGAACCTGGACCACGACCGTCTTGTTCTCCAGTTCCTGGTTCTGCTGCTGGTTCGGCGAAGGCTGGGGCACAAGGGTATCCATACCCTTGGGCGTCAGCGGCGTGATCACCATGAAAATAATAATCAGCACCAGCAGAATATCAATCAGAGGCACGATATTCGGTGTTGCCATTGCTCCTGAGCTGCTGCCTACATCCATCCCCATTGCGAGTTCTCCTGTCGAGCCGCCGCTTACCCCTTTGGGAGTTTGGCCGCCGCGCCGGGTGGGAGCCGGCGCGGAGCCCGAACTTCAGCAAACGAATGAGCGTACAGCAAAATCGCTACTGCGTCCTTAGTCGCCGGGATTGGCCGGCGTCTCCGGAGGTTTAGGTGTTGAGCTTCCGGTCTGCGTTTTTTCCGTCAGCAAACCAAGTTGGTCCACACCTGCGGAACGGATTTCGTCCACAACGGCAACCACGTCGCCGTACTTGGCGCGCGCGTCGCTTTTGACGTAAACCGTCTTGTCGAGCTTGTTGGCGATCTGATCCTTGACGGTGCCGGTGATTTCTTCCTTCTTGATCTTGGTGTTTCCCATGTACAGGCTGCCGTCGCGGGTGACCGCAACCACAATCGCGTCATCCTTGTCGGCGTCCTTCATGTCCCGGGCGTTCTTCGCCGTGGCCATGTCGACCTGGTGGGTCTTCTGCAACATGGGAGTGACCACCATGAAGATGATGAGCAGCACGAGCATGATATCCGCCATCGGAATCACGTTCGGCGCTGCCATCTGGGGTCCGGCTTGAGGCTTATAAGCCATAGGATTCCTTCTTCCGTGTTACTTCTTGGTCGCGCCGCGGCGCAGGATGAAGTAATTGATCAACTCCATGGAGGAGTTGTCCATCTCCACGTCGAACGCTTCCACCTTGTTGGTGAAGTAGTTGTACGCCCAGACCGCAGGCACGGCCACGAGAAGACCGAACGCCGTGGTGACCAGCGCTTCCGCGATACCGCCGGCGACCGCGGAGAGACCCGTCGCCTTCTGGCTCTCAATGCCCTTAAACGCGTTCAAAATGCCGACGACCGTGCCGAACAGCCCGACGAATGGCGCCGTCGAACCGATGGTGGCGAGGGCCGAGAGGCCGCGCTTCATTTCCGCGTGCACGATGGCAACGGAACGTTCCAGGCCGCGCTTCGCGGCTTCGATCACTTCGGCGTCCGAAACCTGCTGCGAAGCCGACTGGAATTCCGAAAGGCCGGTGGCGACAACCTTGGCGATGTGGCTCTTCTTGTTGCGCTCGGCGATGGCGATCGCTTCGTCGAGTTTGCCGTCCTTGAGCGCGCCGGCAACCTGCTGCACGAACAGGCGCGACTGCTTGCGCGCGTTGTTGTACATCAGGAAGCGGTCAATCATCACGCCGAACGAGTACACCGAGAGGATGAAGAGAATGACGACGACGACTTTTGCGAGCAGGCCCATCGAAACCCACATGGAACGCAGGTCCCAAGAGGTTGTGGCCTCCTGCAGCCACGCCGCGTAAATAAACAAAGTTGCTAACATTCGTTTGCTCCTTATTTCCGAGGGGCGCCGGACGAACCGGACCCACAAGTGAGTTAATTCGACTGCGGACTCAGACCGGCGCGCACGTCCCACGACACCCGCGCCGCCCCGTTGAACAACTTACTGTGCGAGAGAGAAAATCACGTCAATTTCGGTGTCCACTTCGACCGGATCGCCGTTCAGCAGCGTCGGCTGATAGCGCCACTGCCGGACCGCGTCCAGTGCGGACTGCACAAGGAGTGGATGTCCCGAAACCACCTGCAACTGTTCCACGGCGCCGTTCTTGCCGATGATGGCGTGCAGTTTCACGGTGCCGCTGATGCGTGTCTGCCTCGCCAAGGGCGGGTAGAGGGGCTGAACACGGTTGACCAAACGCGCAGCTTGCACGTTGCCGCCGACCGTTACGCGCTTCGGCGTAACTTTCGGGGGCGGGGGCGCGCTTCCGGCGCCACCGATTATGCCTCCCAGCGCGCCGCCGGAGGATCCGCCGGCAACGCCTCCAGGAACACCGCCGGCCATTCCGCCCATGTCGGGCTCGGCTTCTTCTTTAATCTGTTTGAGTTCCTTCGGAATCGCCTTCGGAGCAACCAGCTTGCCGGCGTCGATCAGGTGCGCCACAGGCCGGTGAATGACCTGTACGGCTGGAGGCGGTGGCGGAGGCGGCGGTGGCGGAGGAGGCGCCAGCAAAATCGAAGACATGAGCGTCTTCGGCAGCGCTTCCGTATAAATCAGAGGAATCAGGATAAGGATGGCGAGGAACAGAACCTGAACGGCCATGGAGATAAAAACAGTCCAAGGCTTGTTCGTTTTCTTGCTCGTCGAAGTTGAAACGACCATTTCTTCAAACATGGTTTGAGACTACCTCCTCCCAGAGGTCGCGAGACGCGGTTGCCCGCCCTCGTTGCCCCGGGGTCTGCTGCCGGCTGCGGTTCCGGTGCTTGCGACTCCACCCTGCCCACGCCAGTTATTCCAGGCGACGACGAGCGGAGCGGCGATACCAAAACTGGAGTACGTTCCTATTACG
>DASSGJ010000045.1:0-4467 GCA_035693545.1 Candidatus Acidiferrum sp. | reverse complement strand
ACGTTCAGGGTGGCCACCCACAGACGCGTGACCATATCCTTGCCGAAGGGATTCTGGATGGGAGTCAGCAGATTTCCCTGATTGATGCCGGCCACGGCTTTATGGAAATAAGCAAAAGAGTCTTTAAGAAATTTCACCGTATCGGCCTTGGTCTTGACGGAATCGGGTCCGTTTTCGCCGCCCAGTTCGACGGGAGGTTTTTCGGCGAGGATGGAAGCACCGAGGATGTAATTGACCGCGGCAACGTGCTTAATCTGCTGGCCGAAAGTGCGGACGCCCTTGAATTCGCCGCTGGTGGGCGCGAAAGAGTATTTGTCCTCGGGCATGGCTTCGGCCGCGGGAACAAATTCCTTCTCGACAATGGAAACGCTCTGTTCCATGACTTGAGCGAGGGACTGATGCTCGGCGGGTTTTGCGTCTTTTGACTGCGCAAAGCCGGCAGCAGACAGCAGAAGCAGGGCCACGAGCAAACCGATTGTCTTGTTCATCAGAACTCTCCTTTGAAAAGTCGCGCGAATGTAAGGTGGAATATCCCGTAGGGCCTGATGCGGGCATCAGTGTACAGCGTTCGGGGCTCCAAAGCGAACCGGTCACGGAACTTAGGGGATTCCGGCTGCATCCAAGAGAATCCGGCAAGAAGTCCGGTGAAATAAGCAAATGACCGGGGTGTAGGGGCGCTACACTTTCTTTGTAAAGACTGGGTGGAAGAATTCAGCCGGATGCGCGGCGAAGAGATGCAGTTCAATTGGGCGGGAGGAACGATGCAAAAACGGAAACTTGGAAAAAGCAATCTGGAGGTTTCGGCGATCGGACTGGGGTGCATGGGAATGAGTTTTGGCTACGGTCCGCCGGGAGACAAGAAGGAGATGATCGCGCTTATCCGGGCGGCGGTGGAGCGCGGTGTGACCTTTTTTGATACGGCCGAGGTTTACGGGGCGTACACGAACGAAGAACTGGTGGGGGAAGCGCTTGCTCCGTTGCGGGCGAAAGTGGTGATTGCCACCAAATTCGGATTCAAGATTGATCCGGCTACGGGCAAACAGGCCGGGCTGGACAGCAGGCCGGCGCACATCAAAGAGGTTGCGGAGGCGTCGCTGAAGCGATTGAGGACCGATGTGATCGATTTGTTCTATCAGCACCGCGTTGACCCGGAAGTGCCGATCGAAGATGTGGCGGGAGCGGTGAAGGATTTGATTCAGGAGGGGAAAGTGAAGCATTTTGGACTTTCCGAAGCGGGAGTAAAGACGATTCGTCGCGCGCACGCGGTTCAACCGGTCGCCGCGCTGCAGAGCGAATATTCATTGTGGTGGAGGGAACCGGAAGCGGAAGTGATCCCGACGTTGGAGGAATTGGGAATCGGGTTCGTGCCTTTCGGCCCGCTAGGGAAAGGCTTCCTTACGGGGAAGATCAGCGAAGAGACGCAGTTCGAGAAAGGCGATTTCCGTAATATCGTCCCGCGGTTTTCAGCGGAAAACCGGAAAGCGAATCACGCGATGGTGGAGCTGCTGGACAGATTTGCGCAGCAGAAGAAAGCGACGCCTGCGCAGATTGCGCTGGCCTGGCTGCTGGCGCAAAAACCGTGGATCGCACCGATTCCGGGGACGACCAAGCTGCACCGGTTGGAAGAAAACCTGGGAGCGATGAACGTCGAACTCTCGAGCGCAGAGGTTCGCGAACTGGAAGTTGCGGCTTCGAAGATCGCGGTGCAAGGCGCGCGGTACCCAGCAGAGATGCAAAAAATGGTGGGCCGCTAGGCGGCACGAGACGCAGCAGGCTTTCGATTGCGCCCGGCTGGCCGCGGTCCGGAGCGATTTGCACACTTTGGCGCAAGGAGTTCGAAAGGTATTATGTAAGGGCCGCGTGTCGCAGATTGACGCAAGAGGAGGAGTGCCCGGTGCCCTTGGAAATCATTCAGCGTGAAGCGAATGGAATCTATCTACTGACGCTCAAAGGACGTCTGGTGCTTGGACGAGAGAGCGAGGGGCTTCGCACGGCGGTTGACAGTCTTTTGTCGTCGGGAGCTACAAGGATTGTGATCGGCCTTGAGCAGGTGAATTCGGTTGACAGCGCGGGTCTGGGGGCACTGATCGAAATCCATCGAAAGACAAAAGCCAAGGGCGGAAGGCTTATGCTGGCGCATCTTGGCCCGAAACTGCGGCAAGCGCTGGAAATCGCGCGGCTGCTGACGATGTTTGAAACATACGCGAGCGAGGCCGACGCTGTCGCAAGCGCTGAGCACTGATTTATGAGAATCCGCGGTCAGGGGGCTGGGATTGTCAAAAGCAACATGTAGTGCTTTTCTTCCAGTGCCCCTGCTACTATCTGCCCGTGCAACCCGCCGAAACACTCGCTTCGTTCCAGCAGGCGCTCACGAGAAACCAGCGTTGGATTTCCTTCCTTGAACTAATCCTCGGGACTTTTCTAGTCATTGGTCACAATGTCTTTCACATTATTCCGAACGAAGTGCCGATTCTTTTCGTTTTGTTTTGGATATCGCCCCGGATTCGGGATGGAAAATGGAATTTAACGGGACTCCGGAGGCCGAATTCCTGGTTGAAGACGGTGGGGATGGCTGTTGTTGCGGTGATTTTCCTGCAAGCCGGCAGCGAGCTGGTGGTTCAACCACTGGCGAGCCATTTCTGGCCGGCCAAACAGCACGTTTCCTCACTGATGAAAGTGTCCGCGTTTGATTGGAAGTTCGCTCTGCGAAATCTCGCAATCGTCTGGGTTTTTGCGGGATTTGGCGAAGAGTTGGGGTACCGGGGGTATCTGCTCACGCGTGCGGCGGATTTGGGGAAGGGTTCGAGGATCGCTTACGTGGCAGCGATGCTGTACGTAGCAGTGATGTTTGGCTTCGGGCATTTTTATAAAGGACCCGCCGGGATAGTAGACTCGACATATTCGGGCTTGGTGTTGGGGAGCGTGTATCTTCTCTCCGGGCGCAATTTATGGGTTCCGATTTTGGCGCATGGATTGAGCGACACGCTGGCCATTGTTGTGATTTTCATGGGGTGGGCGACTTAGGAGAGCCCGCAAGAATCTGCCGGGCGTTGTCACTGAGGAATCGGGAAATGTGCGTGGTAGAAGGGCCAGTACGTACAGACCGGTTTACGGCAGAGGTGTAGCAGATTGAAACCTACGGAGAATTGGCCTGGCAACCAATTCTTGTAGCTTGCGAATCTATGCAGGGGTAAGATAAGGCCACAGTCCTCAAATCCGCGCAAAAAATCTATTCGGGAAATATCGCAAACAGCTGGAGGTGTGTTCCTATGCGGCGAAATATTTTATTTGCGCTTGCGCTGGTGAGTTGTGGGTTGTTGTTGAGTTGCAGCGGGTCCATGAATCAACAGGTCATGCCGGGAAACGGGGTCCCCATGAGTTTGACGATCGGTGACACGCCACCGAATGGGGTGGGCGTCCTGTTTTTTGAGGTGCTGATTACGGGTGTGAGTTTGCAACCTTCGGATTCGACGAAGCCGGCGGTTTCGGCACTGACAACGCCGGTGGAAGTGGAGTTCGGGCACTTACAGACGGACACGGCGTTTTTGAGCCTGGCAAACGTCGCGCCGGACACGTACCAGAGCATGACGCTGACGTTTGGCACGGCGACGATGACGATTGTGAATCACTCCGGCGCGGCGGTTGGAGGGTGCGCGGACAATTCGGTTTGCGAGTTGACGCCGAGCTTCAATCCGACGACGGCGGCGATCAGCAGTTCGCCGTTTCCGATTACGATCAGCGCGAATTCGGTGGTGGGAGTGCGTCTGGACTTTAACGTGGCTTCTTCGGTGCAGAACGACCTTTCCATCAATCCGGCGGTGACGATCAAGAAACTGACACAGCGGATGCAGGACGAAGACGACCAGGAAATGGAAGAAGTGGACGAACTGGACGGCCAGGTGACGGCGCTGGGGACAAACCAGTTCACGTTGATGAACGAGCGGAGCGGGCAATCGTTCATGGTGAACGTGGACAGTTCCACGGTGTTTGAGGACTTCGACCGCAGCGGGTGCACGGCAAGTCCCGCGGATTTCACCTGCGTGAAGACGGGACAGGTGCTGGACGTGAAGTTGAGCGAAAACGGGATGGGGGCGATGCTGGCCACGCGAGTGGAATTTGAAGAAGACGCGAACCGGCAGGCGCTGAAGGGAACGATCACGAGCGTGGACAGCGCGACGCAGTTCCACATGGTGGTGTTCAACGAGGAGCCGACGGTGAGCGGGGTGACTGAAGGCTCACAGGTAGCGGTGACGATTAATCCGGGCGCGACGTTCGAGGTGGGCCGCGAAGAGATGGGCGAAGACGGAGGATTCAGCAACACCGGGGTGAGCTTTGCCAGCGGCGCGGACCTGATGGTGGGACAAGACGTGCAGATCCGGCCGGCGAGCGTTTCCTCCAGCGGAGGAACGACGACGATCGCGACAAACCTGGTTCGATTGTGGCCGTCGCAGATTACGGGACGGGTGA
>DASSGJ010000044.1:0-2142 GCA_035693545.1 Candidatus Acidiferrum sp. | reverse complement strand
TAGAATGGTCGCCCCTCGCTACGGAAGTATTTCAGCCACTGGTAATCCAGTTACGGTCGTAACGTGCCTTTTTGAAGATCTGAGCCGTTCATGCCCAATCTCCGAGACCCCGACGGCGATTCGGCATCGAAGTACTGACATCGCTGCTGGTTCGCACCGACTGAAATTCCGCAGCGCAGGGTCTCCTGCACCACCGAGGTGTGCTATCCTTGCCCTGGAGGACAAGAGGCCGACCAGGTGCGAATGAAACGACGCGCGTTCATCACACTGCTCGACGGCGCTGCAGCCGCGCCGGATTGGCGTCATGATCGCCCTGCCGGAGGGAGATCCGGAATTGAAAAAGTGGCTCGCGGCGTTCCGGCAACGGCTCCGGTTCGGGTCAAACTTAGAAGACGCAGCACCGCGACGGCACAGCGAGGAGCCTAACAAGATGGTCTCGTAGGGGCCTCCATTCAAAGGCACTCGCGCTGAATGACTAGACTCTGCAACACGTCCAAAAGGAGGAAAAAATGAAAATGTTACCTCAAGTCTTGTTTTGGTTGGGACTAATTTCTATCCCGTTCGCATGGGTGGTATGGTACTTTGGGGCACAGCTTGAAGTCCTAAGGCCAGTCCTTGCCGGTATCAGCGATCCTGCTTTAAGAGCGGCTTTGCAAGAAGCCCACGCAGAGCGGTTGGGAATTTGGGTCGCTGTTTGGCCAGTATCACTCCTGGTATTGAGTCAAATCCTGGAAACGAAAATGCGGGGATAAAAACGCCGTCGCCGCTGCTGACGAACGATTGATTCTCGATTGGTAGAGTTGAACGATCTTCGCGTATGCGCGGCAAGTTCGATCCCAAGCACTTTGGAATCGAGCGCAATGTAGTTGCGTATAAGTCTGCCCCCGCGTTGCGCGAACTCGATCGCTTACGGAGGAGGTAAAGAGTTAGACAGGCCGGTCGCCTTCCTTCCACGACGACCTCCATCGCTTTTGTATCGACCATCCGCTCTTCAGCGCCAACTGGCGGCAGGCCCGACCTTCGCCTACGGCAGGATCAAGCACCTCATGCGGACCTCGCACGAACGGACGCTCCACGATCAACTCGACGAGGAACGGAGGTCTTTCCTCGAATGCAACAGGACGAACGATTTCGAATCCGGAGTCTCTGCGTTCCTTGCCAAGGAAAAAGCCGTTTTTCGCGGCTCCTAAGCGTCGGTCATCGCAGTTCGCTATTGCTATCATCATCGAAATTTCGCGCAGTCGGAGGAAAGGACTACGATCATGAAGTACGCCGATTTTCAGTTTCTCAAGTTCGATGAGAAACCCAATGGGGTGCTGCTGCTCACTCTCAATCGTGCAGAGGCGATGAACGCGACCAATGGGCGTATGCATTGGGAGTTGACCAAGGTCTGGGACGTGGTGAACCACGATCCCGAAGTCCGCGTGATTGTGGTGACCGGCGCCGGCGATCGGGCGTTTTCCGCGGGAGGCGACCTGTCCTGGATCGGCGAGACCGTTGGCAATCCGGACAAGGTGGCCGATACCCTGAAGGAGGCGGGTGACATCGTCTTCAACATGCTGGCGTGTGAGAAGCCCATCATATCTGCGATCAACGGCGTGGCCGTCGGCGCCGGTCTGGCGGTGGCGCTGATGGCCGATATCAGCATTATGGCGGAAGAAGCGAAGATTACCGACGGGCACGTCAGGATCGGCGTCTCCGCCGGCGACCACGCGGTCGTGCTGTGGCCGCTGCTCTGCGGAATGGCAAAAGCCAAGTACTATCTGATGACGGCGGACTTCGTTGATGGCAAGGAGGCGGAGCGCATCGGCCTGGTGAGCCTTTGCGTGCCCCGTGCTCACTTGCTGGACAAGGCCATGGCGACGGCGGATAAGCTCGCGAACGGAAGCCAGCTTGCGATCCGTTATACCAAGCGCTCGCTGAATAATTGGATGCGGATGTCGCAACCCGCGTTCGATGCGTCGCTCGCGCTGGAGATGCTGTGTTTTCTGGGAGATGATGCGAAGGAAGGTGTCGCTGCAGTGAGAGAAAAGCGTGAGCCGCGCTTTCCGTCTGCCAAGCGGAGCGCTTAGGCGCGCCTCGGCAACGCGACGTCGGGAGTCTGGCTCATACCTGGTTGGCGGTGCGCCGGCGCCAACGAGG
>DASSGJ010000043.1:0-3386 GCA_035693545.1 Candidatus Acidiferrum sp. | reverse complement strand
CTGCCGTCCAATCCATGACACGGTGCGCAAGTGGACTCGAACATTTGCCGGCCCCCAGAGCGCGAAGTGGCCGCCGGCGAATCTTTCGCTGGCGATTTCTGCGCTTGCTGCGCCGATGCAGAATGAAAGGCGAGGACCGCGTAAGCCACGATGGCTGGAAAGCGGACCCACTCGTGTTTAAGTTTGGACAAAGTCACACCTGCTACCCGGAGAATACTGTACGCATCCACGGACATTCGAAAATCCCCGACTGAGCCTCGCGCTCTCAAAACAAACAGGTTCGCCCTGAACTAGAGCCCGGATCAACGAAAGGATTCGCGATTTTTCAACTGGTGGAACTTGTGCTCTAGTGATAAAAACACTCTGGTTGCGTAAGCAAAATGCCGAGCCGCAAGCCAAGTGTCAACAATTTTCTTTGGAATTGGATTCGATTGAGCTTTTGTGGCTCGCGATTTCGGTCAAGCACGAGGAAAATATTGCGCCATCGCGAGCGCAGCGCATTGCAAAGTAAATTACAAAGGAAAGAACCATGAAACCGCTCGTTAATTCCCGGCGATCTGGCAGCCGCATATTTTTGCTTCTTCCACTAGCTGTCTTCTGTATAAGTGGTGCAGCTTTCTTGAGCAGAAGGGTGCGCGCCGAGGCTCCGCAGGATACATCCAAAAAGGATGACGCAGCCTTGATCGAAGCGTACCGGCACGTCGAAGTCGCTTCCGTCTCCGACGCACTGGAACAGATTCTCGGCAAGAAACTCTACATGACCCACCGGATGCGCCCGATCTTCCCCAGCAAATTCGCGGGTTTCGCCCTGACAGTCCATCTGAAGAAAGAGGAGAATAAGGACCCCGCGGCGCTGAACGGGATGCTTTCCGCCATTGATGAAGGGGCCAGGAATTCTGTGTACGTAATGCAGGTTGATGACGGCGCAGACATCGCTGGCATGGGTGGACTCATGGGAACAGCGATGTCTGCGCGCAATTTCTCGGGTGCGGTGATTGACGGCGGCGTACGAGACGTGGCTTATCTCGGGAAAATTGGCTTTCCAGTGTTCGCCACGGGGATTGTTCCATCGACGTCGGTGTCCCACTATCGCTTTGCCGGCGCCAACGTAACCATTCAGTGCGACGGAGTGACTGTCAGGCCCGGCGACGTTGTGGTAGCTGACGCCGATGGTGTGGCGGTCGTCCCCCGTGAAGAAGCGGAGAAGGTTCTTGCGCTGGCTCAGCAGTTGGACTTCAAGGAACACTCGATGTACCCGATCATCGAGAAGGCGCGGTCTATTGTGGAGGGTGTAAAGCAGTTAGGCCGCCTGTAGGCGGCTGCTTCCTTCCAGACGGCCGGAATTGTGACTGGATTCTCTTCGGTGTCTGTAGTATATGTTTTTCATGCAATGAATTCGATTTTCATTTCTGTCAGGACAGGCCCCTTTCATGAGCATTCAAAAGCGGGAATATAACATCACCTCCCTCCAACGCGGCCTGCGGATGCTGCAATTGATGGGGCAGGCCGGACGAGGGCTGCCGGCCTCGGAAATTGCGAAACTTTCCGCTTTGCCTGTTAGCACGGTCCACCGCTTCCTTGTGAATTTGGAGGCTGGAGGATTCCTTGCCAAGGACGAACTCAACAATTACCACCTTGGCGTGGCTTGTGTGTCGCTCGGACAAGCGGCTCGGGAACAACTGGATGTTCGAAAAGTGAGCTTTGCCCACCTGGAACAGTTGAACCGGAGCACGAGGGAAACCGTTCACCTTACGGTCCGGCACAAACTTACAGCCGTTTATATCGAAAAGATGGAATCTCCCGAGCCTCTGCGGATTCACTCTCGTATAGGGGCCAGTGTTCCGCTCTACTGCACGGCGGTGGGCAAGGTGATGCTTGCATATCTGGACCCTGAAGAGCAGGAGAGAGTTGTAAATGGACTGGAGCTGCGGCGTTTCACGGAAAATACCGTTGGCAGCATTCAGGAGTTGCAGGCTCAACTTGCGAAAATAAGAAAAGACGGCTTTGCCTGCGACATGGAAGAGCACGAACCGCATATACGCTGCATTGCGGCGCCGATCACGGACCACACTGGCGCGGTAAATGCCAGCCTGAGCGTGACCGGGCCGGCCGTACGCATGTCCACGAATCGTCTGCGGGAAATTGCGCCGCTCGTTCGAGAAGCAGGGATCAAGATATCCCAGGAACTTGGTTTCATGGGGAAAGCGACTCGCCCCGTCGTCACAGCTCGAGGGGCGTCACAACGAGGATCCAAAATTCGAACCGTCCATCCCGTTTTACGCGCAAAGACCGCCGCAAAATAAGTGAATTTTGTCCGAGTGGAAGGCATCCGAGTGACGCAGCAGGAGGCGTGAGGGCTTCATGAGTCGGAAAAGGCACTTCCTTGCAGGGGCGATCCTAGCCGGGTGCCTGGCGTCGCCGGGGAATCTTTCTCCCTCCGAGGAGGATTCCGCTTCCGTGCGTATCGATGTCCAGCCGGCAACATTGCTTTCCCAACCAACGGGCGCGAATTGGCCTTCCTACAACGGAGATTACACCGGCAGGCGTTTCAGTTCGTTGAATCAGATCGATAAGAATAATGTCGGCCAATTGCGATTGGGCTGGGTGTTTCATGCGTCCAATTCCAACGCACTCGAAGTCACTCCAGTCGTATATGAAGGCCTGATGTTCGTAACGTCGGCAAACGACGCGTATGCCCTGGATGCCCTGACGGGGAGGACCGTTTGGCACTACGCGCGGCCTGTCACGCAGGGCTTGATCGACGACGCTGCAGAGCATCACAACCGCGGCGTCGCGATATGGCATTCGCGCGTGTATATGGAAACCGACAATGCCCACTTGCTATGCCTCGATGCGCGTTCCGGCAATTTGATTTGGGATGTTGCCTACACGGATGGCAACAAAAACTATGGCGCCACAAGCGCTCCCTTGCTCGTGAAGGACAAGGTAATCGTCGGGACATCGGGCGGCGATGACGGGGTTCGGGGATTTGTTTCGGCTTACGATGCGGAGTCAGGAAAGTTAGCCTGGCGCTTCTGGACCATACCTGGCCCCGGCGAGCCAGGATCGGAGAGCTGGCCTGGCAAAGCCTACCTTCTCGGCGGCGGCACTACATGGATGCCCGGAACCTTTGACGCCGAATTGAACACACTATTTTGGGGAACCAGCAATCCTGCGCCAGACTTCAACGGTGATACTCGCCCCGGCGATGATCTGTACACGGATTGCGTCCTGGCCCTGGATCCTGATACGGGAAAGCTGAAGTGGCATTTCCAATTTACCCCGCACGACCTCTACGACTACGACGCGACGGAAACTCCAATTCTTATCGACGCGGAATACCAGAGCCAGCCGCGCAAACTCCTGGTCGAAGCGAACCGCAATGG
>DASSGJ010000042.1:0-7417 GCA_035693545.1 Candidatus Acidiferrum sp. | reverse complement strand
ACCGCTGGCGCCGCTTGCACCAGCAACGGCAGATCCAAAACCGTCTCCACCAGATGTTTTCCTGCTGCCACTCGCGCCGCTGAAGCTTCGCTGTCTTCCAATCCCGGCGCCCGCACAATCAACGCATCTACCGATCGCTCTACCCGCAAACCCCTGCTCGTCTCCACCCCGCATTTTCGCAACACCCGCGCCAGCCGCAGCACTCCCGCCAAAGCGCTAACCGCTTGCCGCTCTTCCTTGGTCAGCCGCGCATACCCTTTCTGCTTGGTCCGCGGCTCTTCTCCCCGGTGATACCGAACCGCCAGTCCCAGCAAATCCCACTCCGGCTCCGTCCATCCCACCGGCAACGGCAACTTCCGCAAAAATTTCCGCGCCGCTTTCTCCGGCGACTTCGCCCGCAGCCCCGTTCCAATTCCATGCAACTGTGCCGCGGCCCGCATCACTTTGCGCAGCGGAGACTTCGCAAATACCGCGCCTGCCTGCACGCGGCGAAACTCTTCATACAATCGCAGGGCAATCCGCGCCACCTGCGCCGCTTTTCCGCGATTTCCCCCCAGCGCCCGCGCCGTCGCTTGCAACCGCGCCGTCGCCGCTGCTTCCTGTTGCGCCGCCTGCGGCAGTCCCTGCTTCCAGTCTTGCCAAAGCCGCCGCTCGCCCATGCTCAAATCGCGGTACTCTTCCAGCCTCGCCTCGCGCGCAGCCGCGATCCGTTCTTTCCATTCCTCGCGCACCGCCTCAGCCTCGTCACCCGCGACCCGCACAATGGTGTCCGCCAGTACGTCCAGGTCATGCACTTCGCCCAGCAGATCTTGTACTCGCTTCAGATTCTCTTCCCAACTTACATATAACTCCGGCAGCAAAGCTTCCACCGTGTAGCGAAATCTCTTCACGCCGATTCGCAACACATGCCACGGCTCCGGCTTTTCTGTCCGCAGCGCCCGCAAGTGCAGTTCCCGCGCCGCCTGGAATCGTTCCAGCGCCAGGCTCTTCGCCGCCAGGCTGTTTGCCGGAACCGCTCGCGCCCTGTGGCCGAGCGCCCGTACCAGACTTTTCCACGTTTTCGCGTCGAACTTTCCCGCCGCCCGCAGCGCCGCTTCCTTTTCTTCCGCCTCGTTCTTCTTCAGATGCGCCAGCAACCGCTGCCCCACCGCATCCTGCTCGTTGCCCAGTTTGCCCGCCCACTCTTCCAGCACCTGTGTATCCCGCAGCTCGCCCAGCTCCTTGAAGAGTTTTCTCCCGATCTTCCGCATCTCCGGCCAGCCCGGATCCGGGTCCACTTCTTCCATCACCGCTGCCAGCGACCTGCACCTCCGCAGCGCGACCCGCAAATCATGTACCGCGTCTGCGTGCGGCGCCGAACGCACCTCGTCCAGCTCCCGCAGCACGCGTTCCATCCAATATGTCAGTCCCCGCTGCTCACCCTGTGAGCCGGGAAGTGTGCTTCCACTTGCCATGTTTTTCTCTTGAAGCCGTAACCGCGGTGCCCCGCAGCCCCTGTACGGCAAACGCTCGGCCTCGTCTATACACTAGCCCTTTGCCGCAAACGCGTCCAGTAGAGCGCGCACGGCCACAATTCCGGCAGCATCCGCGCCAGCACAAACGCCATCCCCACGCACGCCACCGCGCAGACTACCCTGAGCGTTTTTTGCGAAGGGTGCTCTTCCTCTGTGAACTCTGTGTGAACTCCGATCCTCCTCTTTACAACTACAAATCCCCATCCCAAAATACCTAATCATGTCCACCACACCCTCGCCGTCTCCCGACCCCAAAGAAGCCGTCCGCCAGGACTGGCTCTCCGCTGCCCCCGCCTGGAAAAAATGGTATTCCCAGCTCGCCTTCCAATCCCGCCAGGCCACCGAACTCGTCGTTCAGGGCGCCGCCATCTCCCCCGGCATGCACGTTCTCGACCTGGCCAGCGGCTCCGGCGAACCCGCTCTCTCCCTCTCCGCTGCCGTCGGCCCCGAAGGGCAAGTCACTGCCACCGATCTTGTCCGCGAGATGCTCCAGATCGCCGAAGAAAATGCCGCCGCCCGCGGCTTCAAAAACATCACCTTCCGCGCTGCCGACGCCGAGCAGCTCCCATTTCCCGCCGGCCTCTTCGACCGCATCACCTGCCGCTTCGGCATCATGTTCATTCCCGATGTCCAGAAAGCCCTAGGCGAAATGCGCCGCGTCCTCAAACCCGGCGGCCGCGTCTCTTTCGTCACCTGGGGCTCCATGGAAGAAAATCCTCTCTTCAGCTCCATGCTCCGTCCGTTCCTGAAATACGTCGACGTCCCTCCGCCCCCGCCCGACGCGCCCCATGTCTTCCGCTTCGCCGACGAAAAAAAGTTGTCCGAAGTCCTCTCCCTCGCCGGCTTCCACGATGTCCGCGTCACCAAGCACAAAATCAACTGGGCCTGGCCCGGCCCTCCCGAACAAGCCTGGCAAGGCGGCAGCGAACTCGCCGCCCCCTTCAAGCGCATCATCGCCGCCACTCCTCCCGACAAAAGGGAACTAGCCATCCACGAAGCCATCGAAAACTATCGCCGCTTCTACGACGGCCAATCCGTCAACGTCCCAGCCACCATCAACTCCGCCACCGCCTCCACCCCCGCGTAGCGGCGGCTTTCTAAGGGAAGGGCCTGCCGCGCCGTAGCCGCGCACTTTGCGGCGAAGGTGGGTGTAGTGGCCGGTCTTTAGACCGGTTCTTGCATTTGTTGCGGCCACCTCCTGCTTATCCACTTCAGGAAGGGGAAATGCCATGCATGCTCCCAAAAACCTAAAAATTCTCTTCATCGCAGGTTTTGGTCCAATCGTTCGCCAAGCGACGCCGAGCCACAAGCTCTACAGGGAAGCCCTCGGTATCTCCTTCAAAGAGGAAACTGACGGCTATTTCCATACCGAAGCTCTCCAAGGCGCAAAAAGCTTCGCCCTCTGGCCCCTTTCTCATGCTGCCCAATCCTGTTTTGGCAAAGATTCCTGGCCTGACAACATTCCAGCCCCACAAGCGTGGCTCGAGTTTGACGTTGACAGCGTCGAAAACGCCACAGCCCATCTCGAATCGCTAGGCTATCGAATGCTCATCAAGAACAAAAAGGAACCCTGGGGCCAAACCGTAAGCCGCTTCCTTTCACCAGAAGGATTACTGGTGGGCGTCACTTTCACTCCGTTGCTGCGAGGAAAAAAATAGTCCGCTCCGCGAGCGGCTGCCGCCACCGGTTGAACTTTCACCTCGAGGTGTTCGTACATCATTCATGCCACAACGGACTGGTCCTATTGATCCGCTACAGGTCCTGGCTCGCAACCTGTCCGTCCTCATCGTTCTGTATGTTGGACCGGTGGCCCACGCCCAGGCCGTAGTTGATCAGGCCACGGTCATCGAAAATGTCACCTTGATCTCTCCGGAACGCACCGCCCCGCTTCTCCACGCTACGGTTGTGCTCCGCAACGGCAGGATCGCTGAAGTCGGCACAAATCTCGTCGCCCCTCCGCAGTCGCGGCGGATAGACGGAACCGGCCGTTTTCTCATCCCCGGCCTGATCGATTCCCATGTGCATGTCGGCCACTCCGCTGCCCTGGATGATGATGCCATCGACGCCCATCCGGACCTCTGGGCTGCCTATCGCGCACAGGTACCGCGCGCCTATCTGTCCTTCGGCTTCACATCCATCGTCGATCTCGACCTTGCTCCCAATGATAGGGCATGGTTCGAAGGCACCGCGTTGCATCCCCGCTTCTACTCCTGCGGCCCGGGAATCAAAGTCGCAGGCGGATACGGAGCGTTCAATCTCCAGCCGGCATCATCGCCAAACTTTCCCAATCTGGTCTACGAGCCGCAAGAGGCAAAGCTTTGGCCTGAATCGCTCGACCCCGCCAATCACACCGCCGAGCTCGCCGTAACCCGCGCTTCCGATGCAGGCGCCATTTGCGTGAAGGCATTCTCCGAATCCGGATTCGGCATCTTCCATTGGCCCTATCTGCGCACCGAAACGCTTCGCCAAATCCGCGCGGCCGCCGCAGCTCGCAATCTGGTCCTTATGGTTCACGCCACCAGCCTGGATAGCTGGCGCTCTGCGATCGATGCGCGGGCAAACGTGATCGCCCACGGCCTCTGGGTTTGGCCGGGCGATCCAGCGAATTCGAGCCCACCTCCCTCAGTTCGCAATGTGATCGCCGCCGCCGCACGCGCCCACGTGTATGTCCAACCCACCCTGCAAACCGTTGCCGGTGAACGCGCCATGCTCGACCGGGCCCTCCTGAATGATCCCAGGCTCGAGCTAGCCTTGCCGCGACCCGTCATTGCCTATCTTCGTTCGCCCGAAGGTGTGAAGGCTAACAAGACCCTGCTCGACGAGTACCGCAAGGCATCCCCGCCGCCCGGCTTCGAGCCTTTGCTCGGCGCAGTGATTGATCGAACTCGGGCAACCTTTAAGCTCATGCTCCGGGAACATGTTCCTCTCCTTTTCGGCAGCGACACTCCCGCTGGCGAAGGTTTCGGCAATCCTCCGGGGCTGAACGGCCGCCTCGAATTGCAGGACTGGGCTGACGCCGGTGCGCCATTGCCGCTCATCTTGCGGTCCGCGACGCTCGACAACGCCATAGCTCTGGGACTCTCGCACGATTTGGGCTCCATCGAAGTTGGCAAGCGCGCCGACTTGCTCTTGCTCAAGCAAAACCCACTCGCAAATGTTTCCGCCTACGACTCGATCGAGATGATCTTTCTCAACGGTGACCCTATCCCTCGCGAATCTCTACGTCCGCCCAACTAGCATCGCTTTACCCTCCCTCCTCCCTCATGTTACTTTTCTATAGGTTCTCCCGGAGTGGCGGAACTGGCAGACGCAGCAGACTCAAAATCTGCCGGGGATCACTCCCCGTGTGGGTTCGACTCCCTCCTCCGGGACCATTCCTCCAAGCACATCCGGAAAATCTTACTGGCGGAATCCACTGGTGAGACCCCGGCGTAGATATAGCGGGGCTGAACATGGCGCTTACTCACCGCAGACGTTTCCTTCAGCAAACAGCGTTCGCCGTCACAGCCCTTTGCGGGCGCCCGTTTGGAGCGTTTTCGGCGGCGGGCCCACTCTTCAACGCCAGCGGCCAGAACACCGCTCGCATCGATCCGGCCGCGATCCGCAAACTCGGTTCCGAAATTTCCGGTCGCCTGATCACGCCCGAAGCGTCGGACTATGATTCCACTCGCCTGGTCTTTAACCGCGCTTTCGACTTGCACCCGGCAGTGATCGTGCGCTGCGCCGCACCTTCCGACGTCGCGCGCGCCTTGGAATTTGCCCAGGGCAAGAATCTGCCGCTGGCAGTACGAAGCGGGGGCCATAGTCGGCTTGGGCACGGGGTGTGTGATGGCGGTGTGGTGATTGATCTCTCCGGAATGAAAGCAGTGAAAGTGGACGCAGCCAAACGCGTGGCGCGCGCCGAGGCAGGCGCGCTCGTCCGCGATCTGGATGAAGCGACACAACGCTTTGGCCTTGCCACAACGTCCGGCGGTTGCCCGACCGTGGGTATTGCCGGACTGACCCTCGGCGGCGGACAAGGGAAATTGATGGGGCTCTACGGCGCGGCCTGTGACAACCTGCTATCGGCACAAGTGATAACGGTCGACGGCAGGCAACTTGAGGCCAGCCAGAAGTCCCATCCCGATCTTTTTTGGGCGATTCGCGGCGGTGGCGGCAACTTCGGCGTCGTGACCGCGTTGGAATACCGGCTCCATCCGGTCGCGGACGTTCTGGCGGGTTCGCTCATTTATGCGCCTGCGCGAATTCCGGAATTGCTGGAAGCCCTGGCCCAGTTCGTCGCGGCGGAGCCGGATGAAATGGATGCTCTCGCCCAGTTGTTTCCCTCCGAACAGGGACCAAAATGCAAAATCGACATTTGTTCCTGCGGCGATCCCCGAATCGCGAATGACTTGCTCAAGCCCCTGCGTGCGCTGACGCCTCAGCAGGACACCGTTAAAGTCATGCCCTATCTGGAAGCCCAGGCGGGTGGCGGATTTCTTCAAACCCCGGTCGCGCACTACCAAACCAACCAGTTTCTTCCTCAACTTAGCTCGCCCGCGATTGCGGCGATTGCGACCGCACTCCACGATGCGCCGCAACGTGCCAAGTTGATCGTCGTGCCGTTACGCGGCGCGATTTCCCGTGTCCCTTCAGGCGACACCGCGTTTGCTCTGCGCCAGCCGGGTTACGAAGTCGACATCGTGGGTCTCTGGACCGATCCTGCGGACAAATCCACGGCGGTCCGTTGGGTCAACACTCTGCGCGACCAGTTGCAGCCCTTTGCCCATGGTGTGTACTTAAACCAGCTCGGCGAAACCAGCGACCAGCTTGTCCGCTCCGGCTATGGCGCCAACTATCTCCGTCTCACCGACCTCAAGAAAAAGTTCGACCCAACCAACGTCTTCCGCCTGAACCAAAACATCAAAGTTGAATAGCCTCCGATTTCTTGCGAGATTATTTTTTAGATCGAACTTCAGAGGAAGCTCATTTCTTCCTCTTTCCCCCAGCGCACATTAGTACTTTCCGCCTCTTGACCTTCCCAACTTCTTCTCCAACACTATCCCCAGGCCATCTCCCCCGTGACCACTCCCTCCTCCAACCACGCTCCCATTCCGAACCGCCGTCGCACCCAGCGCGTCCTTCTCCGTCTCCCCATCCTCGTCGTCACACGGGGTCCCGACGGCCAACACGTCTCCGAGAACGCCTTTACGATGAACGTCAGCGCCCACGGTGCCCTGATCCAGATGTCCACTCGCGTCGAGGTCGGCCAGAAAATTCTTTGCCGTAATCCAGACACCCTCGAGGAGCAGTTCATCCGCGTAGTCCACGTCACTCCCGCCTCCGAACGCAAACTCGAAGTCGGCGTCGAATTCCTCCGCCCCGCCCCCAAATTCTGGCGCATCGCTTTCCCTCCCGACGACTGGACCCCCAAAGACCCCGAAATCACCGCCGACACCTTTTAGCTTAGCGATTCGACCCAAACACCGAGGTGTGTCATCCCGACCGGAGTGGCCGACTTTCTCTTCCGTTCGCGCCGCGCGAACGTCGGTCACGGAGTGGAAGGACCATGGCAATACGTAAACCCAATGGCTAGCATTGTGACGACTCCGCTCTGGCCCCCGATCGTTGTTATCCGTTTACTGCTGTCTTCTTACCGATTACTGATTACCGATTACTTCCCCCCACCAAACCCATCCCTTTCCTCCCCGCATCCAACTATGCGAAACTTATATCGAGTCACGAAAGGGTATCTTTCCCGCATGGACACCGCTATCGGCATTGTTCTCGTTCTCGGCGTCATCATCCTCGTCCACGAATGGGGACATTTCATCGTCGCCCGCCGCTTCGGCGTCCGTGTTGACGTCTTCTCCATCGGCTTCGGCCCGCGCCTCTTCGGTTTCAAGTGGGGCGCCACCGATTGG
>DASSGJ010000041.1:0-8603 GCA_035693545.1 Candidatus Acidiferrum sp. | reverse complement strand
GGACAAGGATGTTTCAAAGCGTCTTTGCGAGGGCGCGGGAATTCCTGTTGTGCCCTGGGTGACCGTGTTCCGCTGGCGCTGGGAAAAAGAGCCGGCGGCGGTGCAGGCGGAGATCGAAGCGAAGTTTCCGTATCCCGTTTTTGTGAAGCCCGCGACATTGGGATCATCCGTGGGCATGTCCAAGGTCCACGACTCCGCGGAACTCGCGCCCGCGTTGAATCTGGCGTGTGAGTTTGGGATGAAGATCCTGGTGGAACAAGCCGTGAGCGCGCGCGAGATCGAAGTCTCCGTCCTTGGCAATCACGACCCGCAAGCCTCCGTACCGGGAGAGATCATTCCCCACCGCGAATTCTACGATTACACGGCGAAATATCTGGAAGACGGCACGCAACTCCTGATTCCGGCCGACCTGAAGCCCCCGCAGATGAAAAAGATTCAGGCGCTGGCCGTGGAGGCTTTCCGGACGCTGGAACTTTCCGGAATGGCTCGCGTCGATTTCTTCCTTGAGAAAAAGGGCGGAAAGCTCTTCTTGAATGAAGTGAACACGATTCCGGGCTTCACTTCAATCAGCATGTACCCCAAGTTGTGGGAAGCCTCGGGGATCGGATTCCGCGAACTGATCGACAAGCTGATCGACCTTGCCCTGGAAATGCACCGCGAGAAGGCGCGCACCAAATATGCAATCGAGCTGCCGCAGGGCTCCGGTGGCGCGCTTGCCGGATAGGCCAAGTGCTACACGGGTCTAACCGCGGCGCGCGGGGAACCAATCCATAAAACCCGGCGTCCAATAAAATGGGGACTTTGCGGGCGTCTGGCTGCTCTTGTAACATTCTAGAGCGGAGCGCACTCTGCGAGAGACTTAAGCCATGAATGTTGGAGACAACCGAATTTCGCTGCTCGAACCAGCCGTAGAAAAACCGCAAAAGTCGCGGGTAATGCTGTTCACGGTTGCGGCGCTGGCGCTCGTGCTCGCCGTGGTGCTGTGGTTTACGTTCCGCTATTACCCCGAAAAAAAAGCGGCCGCGCATTTCTTCGACGCGGTGGTGGCCGGCGACACGAACAAAGCCTACGAGCTGTGGAAGCCTTCGGAGACCTACAGGATGAGCGATTTCACCGCCGACTGGGGACCCGGCGGATACTACGGGCCGGTGAAGAGCTACAAAATTATGGGTGCGAAAGCGCCGCGGAAGAGCGACTCGATTGAGGTGGACGTGGCGATCAGCCCGTTCTCCCCGATGCCGGAAGCATCGGACGGCGAGAAGAGCCAGAAAACGCGGGTCGTCCGCCTGTGGATTTTGCCCTCCGACAAATCAATCAGCTTCCCGCCCTAGTTTTTTTCCCGATCTTAATCTCGCCAAAGATTTTTTGCATCCAGAATAGTCCGAATGCGGACGCACATCCAAAATTAAGTTATGCGTGGAATTCGTCAAGCGCGCCAGCGAGTTCTTCCGGAGAAACGCTGGCGGTTCCCAGTTTCCCGACCACGACTCCCGCAGCCGTGTTAGCGAGCAGCGCGGCATCCGACAATGGCGCCCCGGCCGCGAGGGCCAGCGACAGCACACTCAAAACCGTATCTCCCGCGCCGGTCACGTCAAAGACCTGGCGGCCTGATGCAGCGCGATCAATTCCGGGCTGACCTAGGCGGGCATAGGTCACCTCAAAACTTGTGGCCGGGATGTGCAGGTGTTTCGGCGAGACTTCTTCAAAGATGGTCATTCCCTGCCCGCCGCGAGTGATCACCACCGCCGCGCAACCAAAGTGCGGAAGCAGTGCCCGGCCGGCCTCTTCGATGGACTTCTCATCGGAAAGTGCACGGCCAACGTAGTGGCCAGCTTCTTTCGCGTTGCACACAATCACGCGAGCGCCGCGATAGGCGTACAGGCGTGAAGTCTTGGGCTTCACAAAGACCGGCACTTTCAACTGGTGGGCCGCGCTAAGCACGCGGTCGGCAAACGCATCCCCGAGCAATCCTTTGTCGTAATCGGACAGAACCAGCCCATCAAGTTTTTCCAGCGAAGCCACCAGGAGACGGAAAAGCTTCTCTTCGGTTGGCGGCGAAACGGAATCGCGGCGCTCGTGATCGATGCGGACGATCTGCTGGTGTCGGGCGATAATGCGTGTCTTGAGCGTGGTCACGCGATCGGCGTCGGCAATAATTCCTTTATCGCCAATCCCCAACTTGCCCAGACATTTGTGGAGCGCTTCGCCCGCTTCGTCCGCAGCTGTTTTTCTTGTCTTGCCACCAGGGCTCGTTTTTTCTTGGCCGCCGATTACGCCGAAGATCTCCACCTTTGCGCCGAGCGCTGCGACGTTCGCCGCCACGTTGCCCGCTCCGCCCGGGCAATCCTGCTCCGAGACATAGTCAACGACGGGAACAGCGGCTTCGGGAGAGAGGCGATTCGCGTTGCCCCAGACATAGCGATCGAGCATCAGGTCGCCGAGGACTCCGATCCGTAGTTTGCGGAAGCGCGGCAGCAGGCGCTTGAGTCGAGGAAGGCTATTCGCGATTTTGGTTTTCATCTCGGCCGGCAGGCGTGGGCTCATTCTGGCGTGATGGTGGCTTCCTCGGCAAGCATCACCGGAATGCCGTCGCGCACGGGATAAAAGCGCTTGCATACCCCGCATTTATAGCCGGAATCATCGGACGCCGGTTGCAGGGGCTTCTTGCACACCGGGCAGGCGAGGATGTCGAGAACTTCTTTGGGAATCGGCATGACGGTCTCCACAGGTTGAAAGAAAACTCTAGCAGAGGCTGAGCAGGCTCGCCAGCGGGGGATGCGCGCGAACTGGCCGGCCAGCTACACCGTAACGTTTTGCGTCGCCGGGATGGACGCTTCGATGCAGGTGCCGCCGCCGGGCCGCGAATGCACGAATAGTTCGCCGCCCATGCTGCGCAAGCGCTCCTCCATGCTCAAAAGTCCCAGACCCTGCGAAGATTCGGCTGAAGTCGGGTCAAATCCGGATCCCCGGTCGGAAATCCGCAGGCGCAACGAACCGGAAATCTCGTCGAGTTCCACCAGCGCTTCCCGGCAACCGCTGTGCTTGTGGACGTTTCGGATCGCTTCCTGAGCCACGCGGAAAAGGCACAAGGAAGCTTCCTCTGGAATTCGGCAGGTCAGGCAGGCGCTGGTGAATTGAATTCGCATGAAATTTCGGTTGGCAAATTCCCTGCAGAAATTATTGAGCGCCGGCGCCAGGCCAAGCAGTTCTACCTGCGAGGGATGCAAGCGACGCGAAATGTTGTGCACGTCGGAAGTGATCTCTCCGGCCATGCGAACCAGCGCTTCCAGCTCTTTGGCAAGCGACGCGCCGTCCTGCAGCGAAGCGAGCTTCATCTGCTCCAGATCAATGGTCAGCAGGGCCAGACGCTGCCCGATGTCGTCGTGAAGATCCCTGGCGATTCGGGAACGCTCTTCCTCCTGCGTTCTGGTCAGGCGATTGCGCAAGGTCTGCAGCTTTTCTTCCGAGCGGCGGCGTTCGGTGATGTCCTGGTAAATGGCAAACGCGCCGACAAAGGTTTCCCCGGAATAAACGCGGATGCCGTGCAGCTCCACGTCAATCAGCGTGCCGTCTTTCTTGCGGCGCTGCGCGGTCGCGTGGATCACCCCGCCCTTGTGAACCGCGTGCGTCATGCGGCTGGCTTCGGCCTGGTCGTGTGAAGCAATGATTTCGTCAATATCCCTTCCGTGCAATTGGTCCTGCGAGTAGAGAAACATCCGCTCGAAAGCCGGATTGCAGAACACCACGCGATTCTGCTCATCCTTGGTGACAATCCCCAGAGGACTGTTGGCAATCAGCGCATCCAGGTACATGGTGCGCTCCAGGAGTTGCTGCTCCGCGCGCTTAATCGCGGTGATGTCAAAAGCGGTCGCCAGGATAGCGGGCTCGCCTTCGAAAGTGGTGCGGGCACCCGAAAAATCGAGCCAGCGGGTATCGCCGGATTTCGTCCGGATTTTAAACTGGTAGCGCGGCTCGGGATGCTCCCCGCGGAGACGCGCTTTGTATCGCTGCTCCCCCATGGCGCGAAATTCGGGATCCACGAGCTCCCACGGATTCATGGAAAACAATTCGTCTTGCGAGTAACCGCTGAGGTTTTCCGCGTGGCGATTTACATACACGAGTTTTTGGCCCTGCAAAATCCAGATGGCGCACGGAGCGGTCTCAGCAACCAGCCGGAACTTCGCCTCGCTGTCACGCAGAGCGAGTTCCGCGCGCTGGCGTTCGTTGATTTCGGCCTGGAGTTCAGCGTTGTTGACGGCCAAACCCAGGCGGCGGCGCTCGCTGACTTCCAGATTTCGCTCCGTAGACTGCGACTGTTCCACCAGCAGCAGAATCATTCCCAAACAAATGCCGCAGATGTGCACAAGATCGAGAAAAAAGAGCGGTGAGCCGAGCAGAATTTGCACGTAATCAATGGGGTTGGGCGTGATCTCCGTACCGGTGCCGTAGTATTTACGCAGGATGGCAACGAAGTCGATGGTGTAGGAGACCTGGTCAATGGCGTAGAACATGCAAAAGACGCCGGACATCAGCGCTGCCCAGGATCTCTTTCTCCGCCACTGGCCGAAGAATACAAAGCAGCAGTAGCCGAGGGCCAGCATCATGGTCAGTGTTCGCGGAAGATTGCGGGCCGCGAAGCTGACGTCGCGATGCGCACGCAGCGCGTAACCGACCCAAAAAGCGCCGGCGGACAACGCCAGCATGATCCAAAGGCCGGCCCGGAAGACTTTTTGCAGGGAGCGCCCGGGCACGCTCCAACTGAGACCGCCCAAAGCCAGCAGCAGTGACTGCATCATCCCAGAAACAAGGACGGTCACCAGCAAACTGATTTTCAGCGGGGTCCAGTCCGGGCCAACTTTGACCGATTCAATGGCTGCGGCCAGAAAAAGAGCGGAAAACGTCCATGCCCAGGCCCACCAACGGAAAAATTCCACCTTCCTGAGGCGTTGGTAGAGAGCCCAAAGCAACACGGCGAGAAAGATGGTGATCAGCAGTTGAACGTGGACCGATTCAAAAGAGGGATGGGGGCTGCTGTTCATCAATAAGAGCTCAAACGAATGAAATCGCAAGCTATGAATTTTTGGAATATTGGGCTGGCGGAAGTGTACCGCAATCAGCGTGGATTTGCATGTAATGCCGTTCGCAACCAGGGCCAGGTGATCGCCAGCGCCATCAGCAGCGCAAGGACTGGATCGCAGGGATGCCGCAGCCGCAGCGACGCTTGCGTGGCGTAATAGACCAATGGATACGCCAGGGGATAAGCGGCGATGGGCAGCAGGAACCACTTGCGGGCAAACCATAAGCAGGCGAGACCCGCAGCGACCCCGAGTATTGTTAAGGCATTCCACAGAAAGATAAACCGGGCCAGATAGGAGTCGGTGCGCTCGAAGTCCTGCAGCGGGGTCTGAGTTCCCATCCAGATCGCCACGGCCCGGCGAGCAGCGAGTTGCAAGGCGAGCGCGGGATGAGCGCGGATGAATTCCTTCGCAGCTTGTCCCTTTTCCTTCAAATAAACTGTCTCGCCCAACTGGGAATAGCGATGCACTTCTTCATAACGGGTGATGCGGGTCAATTGCCGGGAGTGCTCGTCGTAAATCGGGTTGTTTCCCATCCACAGCTCGAAAGGGAAATCCGAGCGGATCGGAATCAACCGGTGGAACTGCACGAAGTTGCGAACGGTCCATGGAAAGCAGGCGAGAATCGCCAGGCAGGCAATCATCGCGATATGGCCGAGTCGCCGCGCGTTCGAAGCATTCACTCGAAAATAAATCCAGAGCAGCAGAAAAGGAAAAACGGCTCCGAGCGCAGGATTTACGAGAAGGCAAAATCCCCAGAACAATCCATAGAAGATGAAATTCCGGCGCCGGGTGCTGTCAGCCAAACGCAAAGTAGCCCAAAGAAGGGTTATCGCCAGCAGTGCGGATAGCGAGCTATCCCAGATCCACTCGAATGGGATCAGAATTCCGCTGGGAAACACAGCCCAGAGCCAGCCGGCCGCCGCGGCAGTGGTTCGATTCGCGATTCGCAGAGCTGCAAAAAAGAGCGGACAGCAGACGAGCGCCGAGAAAAGACAATTGAGGAAAGCGGCCACATAGAAAGAAGGAACGGTGAAGGTTCCGCACACTCTGAAAATGATGGAAAGGAAAAACGGGTAGACAGGCGCGAGCCAGGCCGTGGGCCCGGTCGGCTGATGAAAGACGCAGCAGAATCCGTTTCCCTGCGCCAGCGCGGCGGCAACGCTTCCCACTTCATTTTGAAAGGGAACAACGCCCAGCGCTTCGGCCGGAACTTGATGCGCTTCATAGAACAGAAAGCTAAGCCGCAGCAGCAACGCGATAACGAAGATCAACCACGGCGAGGAAATCAGCGGCTGGAATCGAAAATTCACCAAAGAGAGAATAACTCCGGGGACTCATCCCGCCCAAGCAATAAGGCTAGAACGACTCCACGCGCCAAAGCAGGCGCGCGGAAAACGACGTGTGCTGCATGAAATCGGGGCGCCAGAGGGCCAGTATCTGCGAACCCTGATAGACACGCTCGAATCCACCTTCGGATTCGGACACAGTTTCAATCGGGGCAATCCAGAATTCCCTGGAGCCGGGAGCGTGAAGCGTGACACGGACCCTTTGCCAGCCGTCCTCCACTCGAAGCAGCGGAGCCGGCAGAACGCCGGAAAAGCGCAGATTTTGCGGTCCGAACGGAGTTTCGAAAAAGCGGTCCAGGTCGGTTGGCGCCAGAAAATTTATTACCGATTCCAATCCCACGGCGAGCGGCCGCGGCAAAGGAACGGAAAGCGAGATGGAAAGATCGCAGCTGACTTCGCAACCCTGCGGGGTCGGGCCAAAGAGAAAGAGCTTAGTAACGGAAAGTCTCGGAACCTGGCCACCCTCCGCCGCGTATTCCGGAAGTTCGCAGGAAAACTGCAGGTCGGCATAGTTTGCGGAAGACGCGTGCAACAGATAAGGACTGGAGGCCGCGGCAACCACGTCGTTCAGCCGGAGTTCTTCATAATCCGTTTGAGTTCGCGCGGGATCGAAGAGAAACAGCCGGTAGGCATGGCGCGGGTAGCGATCGTAGCGCAGGTATTGTTCGAGATTCGGCTCCTTGACGAGGACCTGATCATGAATGGAAACCGCGCCACTTGTGCCGGGGCCCGCCTGGGCCGCTTCGCGAAGCCTGGAATGGTACGCCTCGGGACGGCGGATGATCGAGTTGATAAGCGTGGCGTTGGCCGGACGAAAATCGAAAAACGCCAGCGTAGCTCCATCGGACAACTTGAGTAGGGCCTGAAATTCGGGCGCGCTGAACAGGATTTCGGCGGCGCCGTCGGCATCGTAGTCCACCAACTCGACGCGCGGCATCAGCCCGCCCGGTGTGAGCTGGTCGGCCAGCGCCTCCGCGCGAATCAGATTGCGCCAGATTTCCGTGCGGAGGTGCGGCGCATAAATCCCTCCAAACACACCGTGCCAGTAGGCGTCGTTTCCCTGTCCGCGCAAAACGCGGTCACGCGCCTCCTGATTTTGCGCCGCATACTCCAGGCTGGTTCGCCGGGTGGGAACGGAAGCGACCGCCGCCGACGCCCGCAGCATTTTTTTGTGAAGCAGGTTGGCTTCGGGATATTTGCGAAAGAATCCGCGCCATGAACCGCCGCGCAGAAATGCCAGCACCTCCGGCCGCAGCGCAAATTCCTTTTCCAGTGCAAAAAATCGCTGCCGCGTGCTGGTCGGCAGCACCCACTCCATCATCTCCGCGTAAGAGGCGGAGGGCAGATCGGCGCGGCCCAGCGGCAGATGGCTGGACATGAACTCCCCGGGAGTAACCGTCTTCAGCCAGGAGGAATTTTCTTCAAGTGCGGCGAAGAATTCCTCCAGCCAGCCGTCTTCGTAACAATGCTTGTAAGTGCCGGGCCAGCAGCCGAATTTTTCCATGTCGTCGCCGAAAGCAGCGACGCCGCCGGGACGCACTTGCGCGGCTTTTTCCAGATAGGCGATGGTTTCCGCGGGCTTGCGAAACGGAATCAGGTAGCGCAAGTCCTTCAAGCCAGGAAAGAGCCAGACCGATTTGCCGCGGTCCTCGGCAATATACGCGCCGAACAATTCTTCAGGTTCGAAGCCGGCGGCGATGAACGGCAAATCGTCTACCAATGTGTACGCCACGTTCGCTTCGGCCAGCGAAGCGGGAAGCTGCGGTTCCCACACGCGCTCGGCAAGCCAGGCTCCCGTGGGACGTTTGCCAAAATGCTGCTCGATGTAGCCGGCCAGGCGATTCAGTTGCTCCACCTGGTCCGTGATGGGAATCGAAATCAGAATCGGCTCGTAGAATCCGCCGCCGATCAGTTCCACCTGGCCGATTGCCACCAACTTCCGCAGGCGCTCAAAATATTCGGGATGATTCTTCTCGATCCACAATAGCAGCGGTCCGGAGTAGTGCAGCGCCAGGCGCACCCCCGGATGTTTCTCGACCATGGACAAAAACGGATCGTAGGAGGTGCGGTAGCACTCCTCAAAGACGTGCTCAAAATTCCCGGCTGGCTGGTGGGCGTGAACAATCAGCAGGAGATGGAATGCAGGGCGAGGATCGGGCATCAGATTCACATTCCATGA
>DASSGJ010000040.1:0-21569 GCA_035693545.1 Candidatus Acidiferrum sp. | reverse complement strand
TACCGCGAGCAGCCCAGGAAAAATCCGTGCCGGCTGATGCGTTCCAGCAATTCGCCCTGGCCGCACTTCTCGCACTTTTTCCCGGTCGGAATCCCGGCCTTGTAGGAAATCATTTCGTCGCCGGCCTTATCCAGGTCCACGACGAATTTTTCCCAGAACTCTTTCACCGATTCGCGCCACGGCAGCTTGCCTTCTTCAATCTCGTCCAGCTCTTCTTCCAGGCGCGCGGTGAATTTCACGTCGAACACGTCTTCAAAACTCTTGATCAGCAGCACGCACACGCGTTCGCCCAGCATCGTCGGCGTGAACCGCCCCTGATCCTTCTTCACGTATTCGCGCTCAACGATGGTCGATATAATCGAAGCGTACGTCGAAGGCCGACCGATACCGTCCTCTTCCAGCTCCTTCACCAGCGTCGCCTCCGTATAGCGCGGCGGCGGTTCGGTAAAGTGCTGCTCGGGCTTGATGGATTCCAGCTTCAGGATCTGCCCTTCGGTCACCCGCGGCAGCGCCTTGCCTTCTCCCTCGTCGTCCTTCTCGTCGTCTTCGCGGTCCGCACCCGCCACCGGTATCTGGTACACCTTCAGATACCCGTCGAACTTCATGATCGAACCGTTGGTCCGGAACGTGTAATCGCCCGCGTTAATGTCAATCGTGGTCTGGTCGTACACCGCCGGCAGCATCTGCGAAGCCACAAACCTCTGCCAGATCAGCTGGTACAGCTTGAAAACGTCGTCTTCGAGATATTTGCGCACGTCTTCCGGCGTCCGCGAAACTTCCGTCGGACGAATCGCTTCGTGCGCGCCCTGCGCATCTTTCTTCGACTTGTAGAAATTCGGCTTCTCCGGCAGGTACGCGCTTCCGAAACGCTCCGGGATCAGGCTCCGCACCTGTTCGAGCGCGTCGTTCGACACCTGCACCGAATCCGTGCGCATATACGTGATCAGCGCGACCGATCCCTCTTCACCCATTTCCACGCCTTCATACAATCGCTGCGCCAACGCCATCGTGCGCTTTGCCGTATACCGCAACCGGTTGTACGCCGCCTGCTGCAGCTTGGATGTCGTAAACGGCGGCGGCGCGTTCCTACGCTTTTCCTTCAGCGTGACGCTCGCCACTTCCCATTTCGCCTTGCTTACCGCGGCGACGATCGCCTCCGCCGCTTCCTGGTTCTTGACCTCGATGTCTTCGCCTTTTTTCTTGGTCAGCCGCGCTTCGAAAATCGGCGGCTCGCCCGCGTCCAGCATCGCGTGGATCGTCCAGTATTCCTGCGGCACAAACGCGCGAATGGCCTGCTCGCGTTCTACAATCAGCCGCAGAGCCACGGTCTGCACGCGCCCCGCGCTCAGCCCGCGCCGCACCTTGTCCCACAACAGCGGCGAAATCTTGTAGCCCACGATGCGGTCCAGCACGCGCCGCGCCTGCTGCGCGTCCACCAGTTGCGCGTCCACCTGCCGCGGCTTCTCAAACGCCGCGCGAATCGCCTTGGGCGTGATCTCGTTGAACGTTACGCGGAAAATCTTTTTCGGATCGATTGGCTCGATCTCAATCTTGTCTTTCTCGGCGGGTTTCTTCGCAAACTTCTTTTTGCCTTTTTTCCCCGCTGCAGCTGCCGCAGCGGCTTCCGCCGCTTCCTTCGCTTCCTTCTCCGCGTCCTTCTTCCCGTTCTTGTTGTCCTCTTCGTCGTCGGGAATCAGAAACTTCGCCGGCTTCGAAAGCACCATCGCCAGGTGCGCGGAAATCGCCTCTCCTTCGCGGTCCGGGTCGCCGGCAAGATAGACGTACTCAGCCGTGGCCGCGCTCTTGCGCAGATCGTTAATCACTTTCCCCTTGCCGGGAATCACCTGCAGCGTCGGCTCGAAGATTTTCGGGTCGTCCAGGGAAATGGGTTTCAGGGGCGGCTTTGGCGCCGCGGCCTTCCCCCCGCGCTTGCTCTTCTTCTTTTTCTTCTTCGCGTTGATTTCGTCTTCATCAATCGGCAGACGAATCCCTATCGTCTTCGTCGGCAGATCCATCACGTGGCCGATCGAAGCCTTCACCGTGTAATTCTTCCCGAGATACTTATTGATCGTCTTCGCCTTTGCCGGCGACTCGACGATAACCAATGAACGTGCCATGAGTTCCTTTGTAACCTGTGAGGCTGCGTTTGGAAGGCTTACCGGGGCGGTCTGTGTCCTTCTCGCTACCTTATATATAGCCGGCTCGTCGCTTTCTTACGCTTGCAACTGATGCTCGCAACCGCCCTTTGGGTGCATTCTTCCGCCGGCGGCGCGCTAACTCCTGCCTTTACAACAGCACCTTGCTGAACTGCTTCCCGGGGATTTGCCGCACCATTCCCTTCATCTCCAGATCAAACAGCGTAGCCAGAACCACGCTTGAATTCAACCCGCTGGTTTCGACGAGTTCGTCAATGGGCCGCGGTTCTTCCACGTTCAATAACTCGTAAATCGTTTTCTGTGAACCACTTAGACTATCTTCCGCCAGCAGGTTTCGCTGCTCGGATTCCACTTCTTCAGCTCGTACTAAAACCGCTCTCACCGGCGTCGGCAACTCTTCAATCACGTCCTCCGCGCTGGCCACCAGCTTCGCTCCCTGCTTGATCAACTGGTTCGGAGCGAAGCTCATCTCCTGCGTCACGTTCCCCGGCACGCCAAAAACCTCCCGCCCAAACTCCATCGCCAGCCGTGCCGTGATCAACGACCCGCTGTACTGCTTCCCCTCCACAATCACCACCCCCAGCGGCATGCCGGCGATAATCCGGTTGCGCACGGGAAAATTCTCCGGCGCCGGAGGCGTGCCCATCGGCAGCTCGCTCAGGATCGCACCCCGCTCCAGCACTTTTTCGTACAGTTTCTTGTTCTCTTTCGGGTAGCACACATCCGCTCCCGTTCCGAGTACGCCGATTGCCCGGCCGCCAACCGCCATTGTCCCCTGGTGCGCCAGCGCGTCCACGCCGCGCGCCAGTCCGCTGACAATCACCAGCCCGCGCTTTGCCAGTTCCCGCGCCAGCCGTTCCGCCATCTGCGTGCCATACGCCGTCGGCCGCCGCGTTCCTACAATACTGATCGTCGGCTCATTCAGAATCTGCGCGTCTCCGCGCACATAGAGCATCACCGGCGGGTCATAAATCTGCAGCAGATTCTGCGGGTATTCCGGTTCCGCCCAGTTGATGAGCTTCGCGCCCACCGTCCGCAACGCCGCCACCTCTTTTTCCGCCCGCCAGAAATTCTGCTTCTTGAAAATCGCCTGCGCCACCGGAGCCGGCAGGCCACAGGCCTCCAGCGCCGTCAAGCTCGCCCGGAACACCCCCTCCGGCGAACCGAATTCGCGCAGCAATCGCGCGGACAGCCGGGCCGCTATGCCCGGCGTCATGGTCATCGCCAGCCAGGAGAGGGAAGCTTCCAGCTCCATCGCCCTCCGAGCCTACGAGCATACTAACCGACTTGTCAAGTATCCGTTCTATATCCAACTTGCCCACCCGGCTCCGAAACTCGCCGATCCTCCGACTCCCAAGCACGTAGAATCTGAGTTACTATCGGGACGTCTTCCGGGGTCAATTCCGCATGAGCAATCTTCGGTGGTTCTGCATCTTTTTGTTTTTGTATAGCACTCCCTTTCTACTTGGGGCTCAAGCTCCTCCGGCTCCCCAGGCCACAGCGCCACCTAAAGCGGCTTCCTTCGACAAAGAGCCCTATGTCTTTGAATTGATTGAGAACAAAGTCCGCTTTGAGGCAGATGGGAGAGGGCAGCACGAACTGTCGGTCCGAGTCAAGGTCCAGTCGGAATCCGCGGTGCGGGAACTCGGCCTGTTGGTCTATCCATACGACTCATCGTTTGAATCTCTCGATGTGGTCTATGCCAAGGTCACGAAGCCGGATGGCACGGTCGTGAATACGCCAGCCTCCGATGTACAGGAGCTCGACTCCGCCGTCAGCCGCGAGGCCCCGATGTACACCGACCAACGAGAAAAACATATCGCCATCAAGTCCCTCTCCACGGGTGACACCCTGGAATACAAGCTCCACTGGACGATTCACGATCCCATGGCTCCCGGCTACTTCTGGTTTGATAGTTCCTTCTTCAAGGAAGGAATTTGCCTCAAGCAGATACTTGAGGTTTCCGTGCCCGCGGGCGTTCCGGTGAAAATCCGCTCGACTCATCTGGATCCTGCTACGTGGGACGACGGAGGGCGGACGTTCTATTCTTTCCAGAAGTCCACGCTGCAAAAACCGGAAACATCCAAAATTCCCGCGTGGGAGAAGGATTTTCACGGCGCCGAACCGCCCGAAATCCAGATCTCGTCGTTTCCCTCCTGGGAAAGTGTGGGCGCCTGGTACAACTCCCTCCAACAACCGAAGCTGGCGGTTACGCCCGAGATTCGCTCGCGCGCCGAAGAACTCACCAGGGGCAAATCAACGGAAGATGAAAAAATTCACGCCATCTATGAGTTCGTTTCCGCCAGATTTCGCTATATCGGCGTGGATCTTGGCTTGGGCAGGTATTCTCCCCACTCGGCGTCCGATGTTCTGGCGAACCGTTATGGAGACTGCAAGGATAAACACACTCTGTTCGCCGCCCTGCTTCAAGCCGTCGGCATTCCCGCGTATCCGGCGCTGATCAGTTCGAAATTTCGCCTTGACCCCTCATTCCCATCGCCCGATCTGTTTGACCACGTCATCACGGTTATTCCCCGCGGCGGCTCGTTCCTATTCCTCGACACCACGCCGGAAGTGGCTCCCTTTGGGTTGCTCGTCGCCTCCCTGCGCGACCGCCAGGCGCTGGTGATTCCCGCGAATGCGCCGGCTCATCTCGATCTGACTCCCGCGGAACCCCTCCACGCGAATTCCGAGATCGTTCACATCGATGGCTCGCTGGACTCCTTCGGCACTCTGGAAGCGAAATTTTCCCTGGAAGAACATGGCGACCCCGAACTCGCCTTTCGCACAGCTTACCGGGCGACTCCTCAGAATAAATGGCAGGAACTCACCCAGAAAATCGCAGGCGGGATGGGATACGGCGGCGAGGTCAGCGATGTCTCCGTCACGCAACCCGAAGATACGGCAAAAACTTTTGTGCTTTCCTTTCACTATCACCGCACCGATTTTCCCGATTGGAAAAACCGGCGCATCGTCTTGGGCGTACCCTTCCTGAACCTGCCCGAGCTCACCGAAGAACAAAAAAAATCGAAGGACGACCTGCCTTTGGGCTCGGGACAGGACATCACCTATGTCTCCACAATTGCTCTTCCACAGGGCTTCACTGCCGTCCTCCCGGAGGCTCAGGAGCGCGAAAATGAATTTGCCTCGTTCAGCGCGAAATATTCGTCCGGTCCTGCCAATGTTGTCCATGGCACGCTCCACCTGAAGATATTCAAGCGGGAAATCCCGGGAGACCGGCGTACCGCTTTCGATGATTTCGCGAAAACGGTCCGCGAGGCCCCGTCCCGTTATATTTTTGTGAAAGGCGACTTTCCCGCGAGCGCCATTGCCAGCCGGGACACTGGCCCGCCTCTGGGCACCCCAAAAAATACCGAACAGATGCTCGCGCAGCTTGAGCAGTTTGCGGAAGCGCACCCGGAAAACGAGCAGGTCCGCGGCATGCTCGTGCAAGCCTATCTCGCCGGAGAGCACCCGGAAAAAGCGCTCTCCCTCCTCGATAAGGCGAAGGCGCAATCTCCGGCCGACGCGCCTAAACTCGGATATCTGTACGGCCGGACCTATCTCGCCATGAAAGATACCGAAAAGGCTTTTCAATTTTTCAAGGATGCGCTGGAGGACAATCCCGACCCGGTTTTGTTAAATGAGGTCGCCTGGTATCTCGGGGAAGCGGGGGTGCACCCTAAAGAAGCGCTCGACTACTCGAAGCGCTCGGTGAGCGGCGCCACCCAGAAAACCATGTACATTTCCACTGACGACGCCGAGGCCTCCGATTTTCAGATGATGAACTCTCTCGCTGCCGATTGGGACACTCTCGGCTGGCTCTACTTCCACGCTCAGGATTTTCACGCCGCAAAACCTTATCTTCAGGCGGCGTGGGAACTCTCGCAGGCGTCGCTCATCGGGGAACATCTCGTCGAAACTCTGGAGAAACTCGGTGAATCCCGCGCAGCAGCTTCCGTTTGCGCCCGGGCCCTGGCGACCGTCCCTCCCAACGTCTCTTCGGATCTTCACAATCGATTGGCTTCCGAGTGGGAGTTCCTGAAAACATTCCTGAAACTTCCCCAGGGCGGTTCCAGTGTTGAAGCCGCAACGTCGCAAGGGGCTATGTGGCTTTCGGATATGCGCACGCTGAACATTCCATTCCATACCAAGCTCCAGGGGAATTCCCGTACTGCGCAATTTGTAGTTTCCATCACGAATGGTTCCAAAGCCGACAACGTAACGTATCTTTCCGGGGCCGACGAACTTCGCAATGCCACCGCCGATATTGCCACGGCGAAATATCCGCAGTCTTTCCCGGACGACACGCCGGTCCGCATCATCCGGAAGGCCACCCTGAGTTGTTCCATTTACATGAAGCATTGCGTTCTGATCCTGCTTCCGATTGGTGACGCCGCCGTTCCGTTTTAGAGCTGCTTTGAGCCCATGGGGCGCTCGTGCAGGCTCGGCGTTACTCCACCCACTTTTTTCCTCTATCCGATAAACTCGCGGATATATCCATTCACTTCCGCCGATTTCTCATGCACCACCCAATGCGAACCCTCCGGCACCCTGCGGATCGTCAACTCCGACACATACTTTTCCAACCCATCCAGGTTTCTTACCGTCAGCGCCGTATCCTTCTCTCCCCAAATCACCAAGGTCGGCACGCGCACCTTCATCTGCGCCGCGTCGACACCAAACGCATGCGCCGCAGCGGGCTTCCCTATCTCCCCCGGCGCCGGCGGGCCGATCTCATTCGCGCGATAGTAATTCAGCCCACCGGTCAGAGCGCCCGGTTGCTGCCACGCCTTCACATACTCCGCCTTGTCCGCCTCGGTCATCGCTCCGCTCTTCAACATCCCGCCGAGAATGTTCTCCACCAGAATCGCGCAGTCATTTGCCAGCAGCATCGCCTCCGCCCCCGGGCTCCGGAACATCAGCATGTACTGGCTGGCCTGCTGCTGAGCGGCATCGTTCATCAGCAACTCCCGGAAAATGGCCGGATGCGGTGCATTGATGATCACCAGCTTTTCCAAAAGTTCCGGATGCGCGATCGCAAATCCCCACGCCAGCGCGCCTCCCCAATCGTGCGCAACTAAAATAAATTTCCTTCCCTGCCGGAAATGATCCGCAAAGCCGCGAATGTCCTCGAGCAACGCCGGAATGCGATACGCCTCCAGCGCCCCCGGCTTCTCCGATAAGTTGTATCCGCGCAGATCGGGCGCCACCACCAGGTGGTCTTTCCCAAACTCCCGCAACTGCTCTTTCCACTCGTACCAGAATTCCGGGAACCCATGCAGGCACAGCATCAGCGGTCCTTCTCCCGCCGTAACGCAGTGCAGCCGCACTTCATTCACTGTCACATACAAACCGTTCAATGCCGTCCTCCTGCCCGCCCTGCTCGTCTTCCCTGCCCCTTCCAAGCAGCTTCCTGCGGGGAATTATGACTTGTGTCTCAGTCCCTGGCTAAACAAAAAAACCTCCGGCGCATCACTGCTCGCGCCGGAGGTTTGCTTGTAGTTTTGTACGGTAGTGCGTTTCCCTTACTTCGAAGTTCCCGGGAAATCGAACAGGTCGAACAAATCGCCAATCGCCGGTGTATTCGCCGGCACATAGGGGTTGCCCGCTTCCGCTTTCGGATTCGGCAGGTTGTCGCGGCTGCGCCCGCTGATGGTCGGCAGGTTCCAGTTCCGCTCGATAAACTTCAGCACGGAAACATGGTCCGTGTACTGGTGAGAAATGTGCCCGGGAACGGTGTACTTGGACACCACGATCAGCGGAATCCGCGTGCCGTCGCCAAAAAAGTCCAGCGGTTGCACGTATCCGGAGTCGTAGTAGCCTCCACCTTCGTCCACGGTCACGATGATCGCCGTGCTCTCCCACAGTTTTTTGTTCGCCTGCACCGCGTCCACGATCTTTTTCACGAAGCCTTCGTACAGGTCCCACTTCGAAGAAGCCGGGTGCCCATCCACCCAGCCGCTTGGCTTCACGAACGAAACCGCCGGCAAGTCGCCGCTGGCGATGTCCGCATACAGGTCGGTGGTGTCCTTGATGTGCGCGGTGCGCACGGCATCATTGGTCATGATTTGCGTCTGATAGTGGAACCCGTTGCAGATGTTGCAGTATTGGTCGCTGTTCGGCCCCACCGTTCCGTAGTTCAGCTGATATTTGTCGCCAAGGTACGCGTTCCACTGGTCGTTGTACGACTTCCACGACACGTTGTTTTCCAGCAGCACGTCGCCGATGCTGCGCTGGCTGGTCGGCGGAATCGTGAACGGCGTATTGTTCGGGTTGCTGTCCGTGTACGCGTTGCTGCCGTCGCCGAAATATCCGGGATTGTAGTTGTTCAGCAGGTAGTAGTGGCCGGCATCGCACTTCGGCTCGATCGGCCGCGGCAAGGAGCCCAGATAATTCAGAATCGGCGCAACGCCCGGCTGAGAAGCATCCGAACAATTCGTGTAGCTTCCGCCGCCGTACACGCCTGTGGACGTCCCGTTGGTTCCGAATCCTCCGTAGCCATCCTGGGTCCAGAAGTTGTTGGTGCCGGCAACCGGATTGGGATTTTCAATCTCGTTCACCGGACCGCCCGCCCAGGTCATTTCGTTGTTCGGCGGCACGCCGGGTGTCCCGTCGGGATTGCTGAACCAGAGCGGATCCGCGAAGAACAACATGATTTCGTCCAGCCCGGTTCCGCCCATCGCAGGCTGGTGATAGTTGTCGCTCATCGCGTAGCGGTCGGCCAGAGACTTGGTGTACGCCGCGTCTCCCTGCGCCATGTTGTAGAAACCCATCGCGGTCGCGCCTTCACCGGTCGTGTGCGCCGTCGGCGAATAGTCGGTGTCGAAACCTGTCGGCGTCGGCGCCGGTTTCCCGTTGTTGTTCGAGCCCACCGTCAGTTCCGTCCAGGTAAACAGGTCCGCCAGGCAGCCGGCGGGATGTGCCTTCGAGACGTGCGAAGCGTCGCAATCGAACTGCTGCCACATCTGGTAAAACCGGTGCACCGGGCTCGCCGCGTACGCGTCATCGGTGAAGGTGCCCGCGGTTCTGGTGTTGGTCAGTTGAAATGGACCCGGCGCCAGCGTCGAAAACGGCGCCGAGTTGTGCACGCCAGTGATCCGCGAGTCCGGCACTTTCCCGCTCAGTCCCGTTCCGCCGCTCATCAGGAATGGGTAGAAGTCCTGTGCCAGACCATCTTCCGAAGACATCGCGTCCGCGAGCGAACAGATCCCGTTGTTCTTGCAAACGTCGGTCGGCCCGCCGTTCAGCGGCGCTGGCAGCGCCGAATACGGCGTCTTGTTCTTCGGCGCCAGTTGAAAGTTCGGGCTATCCGTCGCGTCCGCCGCATATTGCTGCGCAAACGCAAAGTTCGGCCCCGGCGTTCCATCCTCGTTCACAATCCCTTTCGACAACAGATTGTCCACGCTCTCCCCTTTCTTCGGCTGATACGTCGCGAAGATGTGGTCGAACGTGCGGTTCTCTCCCACTATGACAATCACGTGCTGGATCGGAGTGCGCGCTTGCTTCACACTCGCGCGATCGGGTTCTTTCGCCTGCGCGTCGCTGACGAACGGCCCGGCCAGGCTCATCTGCAGCATCACCAGCGACGCAAGGCCCACTCGTGCGCCATGCTTCACCTGGGATGCAAATCGTTTTGCTGACATGCGGACTACCTCCTCATTCCCTTTTTCGGTCTGGGAGGCTTACACTGACCGCTCCGCATTGCTGTCAGATTCTTCCTGTGTAAATTCCGTGTACGTTTTTCGTGAATTCCCCGTAACACTTCGTCCTGATTGGCGGGGCGTGGACCTTTTTCTCGGGTCTTTACCTGATCTTTCGCGAGCGGCCGCGTTTTATTCGCGCACACCCCGGCCTTGAACGTTCTTGTTGGTATTTGGTTTTGTACTTGCTCGAGTGGAACTGCTTTTGTTTGCGCCCGCTTACTCGCCGTTTCGCAGGATCTGTTTGTCCGCGGCGGAAAACTGGCTGTAGCGGCCGGACTCGATTTCCCGCTCACGCGCAAACGGCGGCATGTTGCGCAACCGTTCCTGCGCCCGCCGCATTTCCGGGCGAAGCGGCGCATCCGATCGAGCGGCAGCGCCTCCACCATTCGTGGCGCGCGCGGCGCTCGGCACCCGGTAAGCCGCAGGCGTCGCCATCATCGGGTCAACCGAAAGCACCCGCGGGCGCGGCGCAAAATTCTCCGCGGTTCCACGGTTGTAGTTCACGTTGCCCGTAGCGCCAGGGTTAGACGACAGATTCGCCGGTGGCATTGGCTGCCCGTTCTGATCCGGCTGCGTCTGCGGCTGCTGATTCGGATTCGCCTGCGGACGATTGCCGTTCCCGTTGTTATATTGCGGCGGCCTCTGGTTCGGCCCATAGTTGGGATTGGGCCCGTAGTTCGGATTCGGGCCATGATTGGGACGCCGCTGGTTGGTATTCCGCCCGTCGTCGTAGTCGTTCGGATTCGGCGGATAGTCGCCTATGTAATCTTCGGAATATCCATCGGAATTCCCGGAAGTCGGGTACGAATTACCATAATAGGGCGCGTAATACCCAGGGTAGCCGTAGTAGCCATACGGATATCCCCAGCCATATCCCCAATACGGCCAGCCCCATCCAAATCCCCAGCCCCAACCCCAGCCGCCCCAGCCGTAACCGTATCCGTGCCCCCAGCCTCGTCCGCCCCAGCCTCTGCCGCCCCAGCCGCCATTGAAGCCGCGTCCACCGTTGAAGCCCCGGCCGCCATTAAAGCCGCCGCGAAATCCACCGCCGCCAAAACCGCGGCCGCCACTGAACCCAGAGTGCCCGCCGGAGAATCCTCCTCCGCCCCCGTGAAATCCGCCCCCGCCGCCGCCCCCATGAAATCCGCCGCCTCCGCCGCCGTGGAAACCTCCTCCACCGCCGCCGCCGTGCCCGCCTCCACCATGCTGAGCCAGCGCCATCTGCGGCACCCACGCCAGCGCCAAAATCGCCACAACCACCAGTCCCGCTCGAACCCAAATTCCGTTCTTCATATCACTACCCTCGGTTCCCGTACTCCACGTTATTAGATGTACGGGCACCCCATAAGGATTCCAAGCCGCGATTCTACACCCATGCGACGTCTCCTGTTCTCCGATTTCCCGTTCTGAAATCTGGCTGGCCTTTCAAGCTTGCCCGCCTAAGGAGGGCCAGCCCGCCGCACGAGGCCGGCACTCTTGGGCCTTATTGAGGGGGTTCGGGTGGGGGCCCCGCGCCTAACGGTGCGGCCGGTGCCTGTTGAGGGGGTTCGTTCCACGGCTCATCGAGTCCCGCGGCTAGCTCTTCCTCAGTGTATTTTCCAATGCAATACGCAAGCTTAGTCTTGAATTTAGATCGCGTCCGATCATCCATTTGCAGAACTTTTCTTGCGAGCAAAAGTTGGATGTCAGACGTCGGAAGCGTAACGACTTGACCGAAGTGAACACTCCAGTCCTGACCACCAATTTGAGCATGAGGCTCTAAATAGAAAAACTCTTTATATCCTACGACTCCCGGCTGGCTAGTGTCCCTATTAGCTCGCAAGCTTGCGAAGTTCTCTGCATTGTTCCGAAGATCGTCTGGAATCGGACGCAGACGCGCCAACGTAATCGTCGGCGTCCGAATCTTACCCGCTCGAGGCTCCATCTCACAGCAATGGGAGGTTATAGCGAAGAAGCCATATCGCGCAGGCACCTGTAGGGAAACCCACATCTTGTCCTTGTTGATTTCCTGGGTCCACGCGGCAGTGCTGTTGGGGACACCGTGTGCGAACTCAGCATCTTGAGGAACACTTCCGAGGATGCGAATCTTGCTGTATTCAAGAAGAGGGAACGGTATGTCCCGAAGGACATCGCCCTGACGCAAGTTCGCAGCCTCATAACCCGCGGCTCCGGCGGTCAAGTACAACGCTAGATGTCTCCACTCGCATCGTGCTCATTCGACGCGGAAGAACTAGAACGAAGTCTGCTCTTCAAAGAGCGCACTGAACCCGTAGCCAGTGGCTCCGGAGTTCCGGCACTATGGTCAGCGGCCTCACCGGCAGCACCGACTGTATAGGTGATCGATCTGCAAGACGACAGGCCGGATTCTTCAGGGGTAGTCCAATTTGACACTCCGACAACGACAGTGAGCGATGTGCTTTCACTCTTGGTAGGAACTTTCGGCATCCTCTTTTCATTCATAGCAGTTCTCCAAATCATTTTATTCTTTCGCGGCCCCTTTATGCGTTGGCTCGTAGACCCGTTCATACACTTCGTCAGGATTTAGCTTCCTATCGAAATAATATTTGCGCTCCACCCATCGGAATCCCTCGTGCTTGCTTATCGCAGCAATCTCAATTGGTCCGCCCACGGTTGGGGCACCCGGCCTGTACCGGGAAAACTTCACCGTCAACTCAACCATGAACCGAGCCACATCGATAGCATCTTGGAGCGGCATGGCCGGTAGAACTACGGGAAGCTGCACTTGTGCCTGCACAACCGACATCGCTTGATTCATTTGAGCAGGATCGATGCCGAGTTGCTGTTGTAAAAGGGTTGTTATCATGGGGCTGTAACCCATAATGAAACGGTTTAGTGCTTCCGGTTCACCCGCCCACGTCACGCCACAGTCTTCTTGGTTTCGCAGTCTACGAGGCCCGGTGCATTCTCCGTTCTGAATATCTATCTGAAACTCTTCCGCCATCGGCTGGTTAGCTGAGAAGCCAGCCACAATGAAGCCGAGGCTTGGTTTTTGCTGAGGAAAGGCTTTCTTGTACAAATCGTCGTAGACGAACTCTTTCAGTTTCTTCGCCACTTCTTCAACGGTATATCCGTCCTTGTTCAGAGTCCAATCCTTATGTTGAGGGTCATTGCTGGAAAATCTCTGTCTCAAATCCTTAATGATTGTCGAGATTGAAGCTTGTCCAATGCTTCCTGTTCCCCAAGTGATCGCCCCGATGGGAAATCCTTTGCGCAGATTAAAAAGTTTATTCGCATGGTTATAGACGTTCAGCACGTGCAACTGCCCGTCCGGGAATTGACCGATCAGCGTGGAGGCGCTGTCCGTCGCCAGCACGAGGCCGTCATTGATCTTTATTGAAATCGCGATAGTCACAGGCTAACGAAGAGTCCTATTATCTTACACTCCAACTATGATCGAAAGTGATACACAACTCCACATAAACCAATGCACATAGAGGTCCTGAGCATACCCCAATAGAATCAGCGCATTAGGGTACATTCTGTGTACCACATTGAGATGGAGGGATAGTAGCTGTACAAATACGAGAAAAGCAACTGTTATTGCACCGCAGGCAGAAACGTAATCTGGCGTAATCGAAGTCTAGCAGACAGCGGAGGACTCCTTCAAGTGGAAAGAGGAGCTACCTGCCGTCATTGGTAGGCCTAAGGGATTATCCTCTATTGACAAGCGTTATACGATCCTTACCCAGTGTCTTGCTCCCGATAGCTGCTTTGTCTGCCTCGACAAATGATTCCCGAATGTGCCCCAGCTTCCGACACTCAGTAATGCCAACGCTGAGCGTTATGAACGGGGGTTTGGAACCATCGGATCCTAAGCTCGGCACGAGCCTCTCCTTAAGGGCCGAGGCGACACGTGCAATCATTCCCTGTGCCTCCGCTGCAGATAAGTCCGGGCACATTACTGCGAACTCGTCGCCACCGACGCGATATAGGCGATCGCGGTTGCGGATCTTCTGGCGGACGACGGTAAAAAGATGCTTAAGCGCAGCATCACCGACGCCGTGGTCAAAAGGCGCTGAATTGAAATTCCTAAAATTGTCGAGATCAATATGAATACAGGAGATTGGGACCGGCAATGGAAGCGTCCCGTCACCCACTGAATTCAAATCATTCTCAAACTTAGCTTTGTTGCTGGCGTGTGTCAGGCCATCAACAAACTGCAAGTCTCGCAATGATGGTTTCGAGAGCAATTCGCGAACAGGGCTCGGCCTACAGTCGCAAATATCGAGCATGCAGACCATGCAGATTCCCGGGTATGCGGGCCAGAGCAGTTCTTCAATGAGAACCGGACCGCCCCCCGCGGCGCTAGCCTTATCGATTGAGCTAACAAGTGCAAAAATCCAAGCAATGTAATCCGCGAGTTCGTTATCGAAGTTGGAAGGATACAAGTGAGCGAACCGGACAGATTCACCCACCTCCGATATTTCCTCGATGAGCCGCGTAAAGATCTTCTGAAGGGCTGCGATGGCCTCCGGACTTCCAGGTTTGAGATTTTGGAGTCCCCAGGATTGTTCGTAAATCTTCCGAAACATGACCTGGAAATCATTCAGTGAGCGCCCTTGAGCAGGGGGCTCCCGGTAGTAAGCCGCACGAACTTTCTCTCCGTCGATTGGTTGTTTCTGCCCTGACACGCACTTGCACGGGGCACTGATGCAGTAAGGGCAAACGCAAGGATATTTCGTGAGTAAAATGTCCTCCAAATTCGCCCTCTCACCATTCACTTTCTTGGCAAGGGCAACTGCCCAACCGAACATCTTAGGAAGAAATTCTTTCGCCCTATCCGGTTGTTTCAGCTTAAACAGAAATTTTCCGAAAGCCCCGGTGACTTCCGAAAGGTGCGCCAAAATCTCGAATTCAGTTCGCGCATAGTTTTGAGACAGGCCATATATCGCGTGGAGCATGGTGACCCAATCGTTTAGGCGTTGTTCTTTTCGGTATGGCATAGTGCACCCCAGCAGCGACGGCGGTAAGCTTAATGCATATATAACTAGTTATATTTTACGGACTGGTGACTATAACACTACAGGCGCCGTGAAACAGACTGAATGTTTTCCTGCTTGGGCTCATTGGCGGGTGGCCCGGGCGATAATGGTTCCTGCTTGACCACTCCATTCGTTCGAACGAGTCAACTTTTTCCCACTAACAAATCGAAACCACGCGGAGGGTGGCCCGGGTTTTTCGTTTTTGATACCCGGGTCTTGGGTTGCTCTTCTCTTAGCTTCCTGATTACCGATCACTGATTACGGATTACCGCTTCCGGCCGGGTAGCGCTTCCCGCGACGAAAATCGCCTTCCCTCAAACCAGCTCGATCATCACCCGCCGTCCCACCATCGCCGCCGCGCGTTGCAGGCTGGACAGCGTGATGTCGCTTTTCGGATTCAGGAGTCGGTCCACCTGGGTGCGGCTGGTCCCGAGCAGCGTGGCCATCTTGTTCTTGGATATTTTTTTCTTCCTCATGGCCTCGTCGAGCTGCCACGCCACGGCTTCCTTCAGGTTCCACGAGCAAACCAGCCCGCCTCAGAAGGCGCCCGCTACAGAAACCAAGAGGGCTGGGCAAGCCCGGCCCCTACAAACGATTATGGTCAGCGGGCGGCTTCGACGGTGAGCTTCAGTCCGATGGCCTTGGTTACGGCAACCAGCGTGGACAGCCGGGGATTTCCCCTGGGGGACAGTGCGCGGTAGAGGCTTTCCCGTTCGATGCCCGCGGCCTTGGCGACCTTGGCGATTCCGCGCGCCTGCGCCAGGTGGCGCAAGGCGAGCAAGAGAACCAACGGCTCCCCGGTGTCTTCCAGTGCGGCCTTGACGTACTCGGCGGCAAATTCCGGGTCCTTCCGGAGCCGGCGGATGATGGCTTCATCGTGCGAGGTGCTGGTCTTGTGCTTCACGTGATGCGAATCCTTTCCCGATAATCCTCAAGATAGCGGAGCGCCCGCTGAATATCCGCGTTCTGTTCCCGTTTGTCCCCGGCGCAGAGAACCAGAAGCGAGGTCTTTCCGGTCCGCGCATAGTAGACGCGATAGCCCGGGCCCCAGTCGATGCGAAGCTCCCACACGCCGCCGCGCAAAGGCTTGGAGTCGCCAAAATTCCCCGCCGCCAGGCGATTCATCCGGGCTGCGATTATCGCCTGCGTCCTGGGATCGCCGAGCCGCGTGAGCCACTCTTCGAGGCGTCCTTGCCGGCGCGGGTCAGGTAGTGGCGAATCTCAATTATCTTTTCCATTGTAACTTATATGTTACAGAGAAACAACAACTGGGTGCCCCACCCTTGGTGTTTAAGGGTGGGTCTTTGGTTTGCCTCGCATGCTGATTACTGATCACTGATTACCGATTACCGCCGCCCCCTGCCGCCCGTTCGAACGCCCGGCCATTCGAATGGTATATCATGTGATTAACTATTGACAACGTTACTATGTCTGTGCTATGGTCGCGTGTGAGAATCGCGCATCGCTCTCTCTTGACGGCTCCCCTTCTCTCCCGCACTGGGCTGGTGGATAACTGCTTCCGGCTCAAGGCTTTCCAGCTCCCCCGAACTCCCGCAGATTCAACACTTGCGCGGCCCTCTCTTAACCTCTTTCGCTGCTATCTCTTCCCCGCCACAGGGGGGTGGGGGGTCCCTTTTGGAGTGCGGCAGCCCTGCTGCCGCTTTTGCGGTCGAAGCGCCAAGGCAAATGGATCGATCGGTTGCGAGTTGGCGCGGAGCGGAAAAAGAGCTGGCATGAAAGCCAGCGCTACATGGAGGGCGGCGGAGACCTGCCCGCCCGCCTCGGAAGGCGGCCGCTACAAAGCAAGAACGGGATGGGCGAGCCCATCCCCTACAAAAACGGGGCGCGGGGCGCGACGCGTCTGGGCCACGATTCTCGCCACTCGCCTGCCCGCCGCAGCGGCGGCCTCGGAGGAGCGTCACTCGCCACCCGTCACTCGCCACTCGCCACTTTTCTTCCCCCATGCCTGTTACATCACCGTGGTACTGCGCGGCTATTGCGTTGGGGCCTGCCAAAACGGAACCTATCAGAATCCCGGCTATTTGCGGGAGCCCGCCGAACTGGGCGGGTATGTCGCCCCTTTAATAAGTACAGGTGCCCCGATGCCTACGATTGATCGGCAGGAACTGGACCGGCTGGAACGGCGCAATCTTCAGCTCACCATTCTTTCCGCCGTGTTTGTGCTGATCCTTGCCGGCGGGCTGGCCGCGTTCATGTATCCGCTGGTGTTCGTCCATGCCCATCCGGATGAAAACACCAAGTGGACGATGCGCGTGGCCTTCTTCGGATTTTGCGGGCTGACGCTGCTCTTTGTGGGCTACCTGTTTGACCGGCAACGCACCTTTACCAAGCTGAAGCAGCACCTGCTGACCGAACTGGAGCGCAACGTCGCGCTGCAGATCCAGGCCAGCGCCGATTTGCTTAACTCCATGCCGGACCAGAACCATTTCTGGGATCGCCTGACCATGGAATTCCGCCGCGCGCTTACGATGGAGAAAACCATGTCTCTTGTGCTTGCGAAAGCGAATGCGAATTCCCGCGCCACCGTGAAAGACGAAAAAGGCGCGTTCAGCGACGCCGCGAAAGCCATGGCCAAGCGGCTGCGCCCCACGGACTCCATCTATCACCTGTCCGACGATCTCTTCGGCATCGTGCTGCCGGAAACGGATACGCTGAACGCCAAGCGCATCGCCATCCGCCTCCAGGAAGGGTTGCAGGATGTGCGCTCGAAATACGGGCTGACGTTTGATCTTACGGCGTACAACTATCCGGATAACGTGAAAAGCTCGCACGAACTGGAAGACATCGTGAAGTCGCTGCTGCCGGAAGACCGCGAATGGCAGGTTTCGGCGGAAGTGCCGGTAAGCTGAAGCGGCCGCGATTGCCATTGGAGAAGTTTCGCGAATGGATGGAAGATGAACCGATGAAAACCCTGGCCCAGCGATTGCACGAGATTCTCGACAAGATTGCCCGCGCCTTTCCTTCGCCGCGCTTCCCCGTTCCCGCGCCTGTGCGCGTGGTGAACCGTCCGCAAAAATACTCGCCGATTCGCCGCCGGCCCTAGCGAGCCCGCCACCCGCCCCAGCGGCCCCGCCGCCCGCTTGTTCCTCGCAAAAATTTCTTGCTGAAAAGCCCGGAAGTGGATAGTGTGCGTTTGGCCAACCAATGCCAACGCAAACACGTACACCTCTCACCAAAAATCAATGGCGTGGATTTTTCGCATCCTGGGGCGGATGGGCACTCGACGGGATGGATTCCTATATTTTCGCGCTGGTGATGGTTCCTGCGCTGAAGGAACTTCTGCCGCGCTCGGGCTTGCGCAGCGATCTCGGCGGCGTCGGCTACTACGGCGGACTGCTGTTTGCCCTGTTCCTCGTCGGCTGGGGCTGCGCGTTTCTGTGGGGCCCTGTCGCCGATAAGTACGGACGCGTGCGCACGCTGATGCTGACGATTCTTTGGTATTCGCTGTTCACATTCCTTTGCTGCATCAGCACGCGCGTTTGGCAATTGGCGATCTTCCGCTTCCTGGCGGGAATTGGCATCGGCGGCGAATGGGCGATGGGCGGCACGTTTGTCGCGGAAGAATGGCCGGAGGACCGGCGCAAGATGGCCGCGGGCTGGATGCACACCGGATATTACGTGGGATTCTTTCTGGCGGCGCTGGCGAATTATCAGATCGGGGCGCGCTACGGATGGCGCTACATGTTTGCTATTGGGGGATTGCCGGCGCTGCTGGTGAGTTTCATCCGGTATGGCGTGAAGGAGCCAAAGATCTGGTCGGACAAATTGCAGGAAGTGCGGAGCTGGTCGATTGTCAGGCCGCTGGCGGTGCTGTTTTCTGCTGAGTTTCGCAAACGGACGATTATGAACGCGCTGTATGTGCTGGTATCGATCATCGGGTTGTGGGCGGGGTCGGTGTTCGTGCCGGCGGCGATTACGGACATTGTGAACCGGAACAAAATTCAGGGAGTGAACTTGCCGCATCTGATTTCGCTGGCGACGATGCTGCTGTCCGTGGGAACGATTCTGGGATGCATCGTGCTGCCGGTGCTGGCGGAATGGCTGGGGCGGCGCGTGACGCTGGGGCTTTATTTTGTGGGCATGCTGCTGTCGATTGCGCTCGGTTTCGGGTACATCTTCTATCTGGGGACGGATCCACTGAAGTGGTTCATCGTGTGCCTGTTCTTTTTGGGGCTGGGTGGGGCGAATTTCGCGATGTACACGTTGTGGCTGCCGGAGCAGTATCCGACGGAGTGCCGGGGAAGCGCGTTTGCGTTTGCGACTTCGGTGGGGAGATTTGCTGGGGCAGGATTTACATTTTTAGTGGGCGCTGGCGTGGCGCATTATCACACGATTGGGAAACCGGTGGCGTTTACGGCGATCGCGTTTGCGGTGGGATTGTTGTTGCTGCCGTTTGGGCATGAGACGAAGGGGAAAGTTTTGCCGGCGTAGAGATTGGAGAACGGATTTCACACAGAGGCCACAGAGGAAGACCACAGAGAACGCAGAGAAATCGAAGAGGGCACGATGTATCGTGCCCCTACAAGCGGAATCAAGATAAAAATCAGGCTTCTTCTTCGACGAGGGCTTCGCCGTGGAGGGCTTTGTGTGCGGCGATGACTTTGTCGGCTTGATCGCCGGGGACGTAGTCGTAGTGGGAAAACTCCATGGAGTAGGTGGCTCGGCCCTGGGTCATGGAGGTGAGGTCGGTGGCGTAGGAAAGCATTTCGGAGAAGGGGACCTGCGCGCGGACGATGACGTTGTGGCCACGGGATTCGCTGCCTTCGATGCGGCCACGACGGGAGCTGAGGTCGCCCATCAGGTCGCCGGAGTATTGATCCGGCGCGTAAACTTCCACGTGCATGACGGGTTCGAGGAGTGAGGGGCGGGACGTCTTCATGGCTTCTTTGAAAGCCAGCGACCCGGCAATCCGGAAGGCCATGTCGGATGAGTCGACGTCGTGGTATTTGCCGTCGTAGAGGGTGGCGCGAAAATCGGTGACCGGAAAACCGGCGAGGAAGCCGCGGGCGGCGGCTTCGCGGATGCCGCGCTCGACGGAGGGAATCCAGTTTTTCGGTATCGCGCCGCCGAAGACGTCGTCAACGAATTCGACGCCCTTGCCGCGCTCGAGCGGCTCGAACTTGACGCGGCAGACGCCGAACTGGCCGTGGCCGCCGGACTGTTTCTTGTGCTTGCCTTCGGCATCGGCCTTGCCGCGAATCGTTTCACGGTAAGGAACCTTGGGCGGCTTGAGGGTCAGGTTAACGTTGTAGCGCTTGTGCATTTTGGCGACGACAACCTCGATGTGCTGCTGGCCACTGCCCGCGAGGAGAAATTCCTTGGTTTGGGGGTCGCGTGAGAAACGGAGAGCAGGATCCTCTTCCATGATTTTGTGGATGGCCACACCGATTTTGTCTTCGTCGGCGCGGGTTTTGGGCTCGACGGCAAAAGTGATGGAAGGCTCGGGCAGCTTGGCGGGGGAGTAATAGATGGTGGCGGCTTTGTCGCCGAGAGTATCGCCGGTTACGGTTTCTTTGAGCTTGGTGATGGCGCCGATGTCGCCGGCGTGGAGTTCCTGAATTTCGGTGAGCTGTTTCCCCTGGACGACCATAGTGTGCTGGAAGCGTTCGGGAATGTTGCGATTGAAATTGTGCAGCGTGGCGTCGTTCTTGAGGACGCCGCTTTTCACCTTGAAATAGTTGATGCGGCCGGAGAAAGCGTCGGCGAGCGTCTTGAAGGCAAAAATAGAGAGCGGCTGGGCATCATCATACTTGCGCTCTACGCGGTCGCCGTTGCCGCCAGGGTCCTTGAAGCCGAACTGGGAGTGCTCGTCGGGATGTGGGAAAACATCGGCGAGGAAAGTGAGCAGGCTGGAATTGCCGACGTTGCGGGTGGAGGAGATCATCAGGACCGGGACAATTTTTTCGGAGACGATGGCTTTGCGGACGGCGGGGATGAGGTCCTGAATGGGAATGGTGCCTTCGCGGAAAAACTCCTCCATCATTTCATCGTCACCTTCGGCGATCATTTCGACCAGGCGCTCGTGGGCTTCCTCGGCTTCATCCTTTAATGCGTCGGGAATATTTTCGATGGTGGCCTTGCCGTCGCCGTCGGGCGTGTACATGTGGGCTTTCATGGAGACGAGGTCAATCACGCCGCGGAAACCTTTTTCAGCACCGATGGGCATCTGGAGCGGGACGACGGTGCGGCCAAAAACCTGGACGAGGGACTCGAGGGAGCGCTCGAAGCTGGAGAGTTCGCGATCCATCCAGGTGAGGACGAAGGCGCGAGGAATGTCGTACTCGGCGCAATAGTCCCAGACCTTTTCGGTGGTGACTTGCGCACCGACGTGGGCGTCAACGGTGATGAGAGCGGCGTCGGCGGCGATGAGGGAAGCTTTCGTTTCGGTGATGAATGTGGAGTAGCCGGGGAGATCGAGGAAATTGATTTTGACAGTGTTGCCGGCGCAGAGGGTGCAAGCCCATTCGGCGTTGGCGATACCGGTTTGAATGGAGATCTTGCGGGCGATTTCTTCTTCGTCCCAGTCGGTGGTGGTGGTGCCTTCCGCAACTTTGCCGAAGCGTGGCGTGACTCCGGCGGAATACAGTAACGACGACACCAGTTGCGTTTTTCCGGTGCCGCCGTGGCCTACAATGCCGACGTTTCTGATGTCCTTGGTTTGATAGATTTTCATGACAAACCTC
>DASSGJ010000039.1:0-40100 GCA_035693545.1 Candidatus Acidiferrum sp. | reverse complement strand
AGCGTCATCGCCACCGGAATATTGCTGGTGTGCACGAACTGTTCAAATGCCCGCATCGCGCCCGAAAGCATGATGCCGCGCCCGGCAAGAATCACCGGGCGTTTCGCGGAATTCAGCAGTTCCACCGCGCGGTCGAACTCTTCCTGATCATGGTTGTTCCGCTCCCGTTTCACCGGCAGCTTCGGCGCGCTGGCTTCCCAATCGAATTCCGCGCTGGCCTGCTGCGCGTCCTTGGTAATGTCCACCAGCACGGGTCCGGGACGTCCCGAGTTGGCGATTACAAACGCCTCCCTCACCGTGCGGGCAATGTCTTCTACTTTGGAGACAACCACGTTGTGCTTCGTAATCGGCATGGTGATGCCGGTGATGTCCACTTCTTGAAACGCGTCGGAGCCCAGCAGTTTGCTGCTGACCTGTCCGGTGATGCAGACAACGGGAGAAGAATCCAGCATCGCCGTCGCAATCCCGGTAACCATGTTCGTTGCGCCGGGCCCGGAAGTTGCCATTGCAACGCCAACGCCGCCGGTCGCGCGCGCGTATCCGTCGGCCATGTGTGTCGCGCCTTGTTCGTGGCGCACCAGGATGTGGTGCAGCTTGGACTTCCCAAGCGCATCATAAACGGGAAGGATCGCGCCGCCCGGATACCCGAAAATATGTTTTACGCCCAGGCGCGTGAGCGTTTCGCAGAGTATTTCCGCACCTGTCAGCTTCATAGAGTTCTCCCCGCAGAAATCGGAGCCTTGTCCGATGCAAAGCCCGCCGGCACTGTGGTTATCGCGCCGAGCGAAGACGAAGAAACCAGCGCCGCGTATTTCGCGAAAACACCATGCGTGTAGCGCGGCTTCGGCGGTTTCCATCCGGCCATGCGCTTCTGGATTTCGGCGTCGGTTATTTCCACGCTCAACGTGCGTTTCGGCAGGTCAAACGTAATCTTGTCTCCGTCGCGCACCGCGGCGATCGGCCCGCCATTCGCGGCTTCCGGAGCTACGTGCCCCGCCATCAACCCGTGCGTCGCGCCGGAAAAGCGCCCGTCGGTCAGCAAAGCCACATCGTCGCCAAGCCCCGCACCGACAATCGCGGCAGTCACAGCCAGCATTTCGCGCATCCCCGGCCCGCCCCGTGGGCCTTCGTAACGAATTACCACCACGTCACCCGCTTTGATTTTTCCCTGATCCACCGCGGCAAACGCCGCTTCTTCGCTGTCAAACACCCGCGCCGGCCCGCTGAAATTCAGCGTCTTGTGCCCGGCAACTTTCACCACGCATCCTTCCGGCGCCAGATTGCCTTTCAGAATCACTAAGCCGCCCGTTTCTTTGAGAGCGTTGCTTTTTCCGCGGACGACTTGCTGTCCCGGCGTTTCTTTAGCGCCTGCGGCTTCTTCGGCAAGCGTTCGCCCGGTAACGGTGATACAGCTTCCTTGGAGCAGGCCGGCTTCAAGCATGCGCTTCGCGATAAGCGGAGTGCCGCCTGCTGCATAAAGGTCGGTCGCGACAAAACGTCCTCCAGGTTTGAGATCGGCCAGGATCGGTGTCCGCGAGCTGATGCGGTCAAAATCGTCAATCGAAAGCGGCAGCCCGGCTTCCCGGGCGATGGCCAGCAGATGCAAGACCGCGTTCGTGGATCCGCCCGTGGCCGCGACGCCCGCAATTGCATTTTCAATCGCGCCCTTGGTGATGATTTGCGAAGGCGTGGTGTTCTTGCGCAGCAGATCGAGTGCGAGCTTCCCCGCAAGTTCTCCGGCGTGAGCTTTGCCCTTATCGGTCGCTGGTACGCTCGAAATCCCCATCGGTGCAAGTCCAAGGAATTCGCACACCAGCGCCATAGTGTTCGCCGTGAATTGCCCGCCGCAAGCGCCAGCGCCGGGGCAAGCCGCGCATTCCAGCTCTTTCAGTTGCGCGTCGCTCATTTTTCCGCGAGCGTGCGCTCCCACAGCTTCAAACACATCTTGAATCGTGACCGAGTGGCCTTCGTATTGGCCCGGCGCAATCGAGCCGCCGTAAAGAATCAGGCCGGGAATATTCAAACGAGCCAAGGCCATCGCGCCGCCCGGAATGGTTTTGTCGCAGCCGACGAGAACAATCAGTCCATCCAGCAGATTGCCACGAGTCACCAGCTCGATCGAATCCGCAATCACTTCGCGGCTGATCAGCGAAGCCCGCATTCCTTCGGTCCCCATCGTGATCCCGTCGGAGATCGAAACGGTGTTGAATTCGAGCGGTGTGCCTCCGGCCGCGCGGATGCCGTCGCGGACATGCACGGCCAGTTCGCGCAAATGATAATTGCAAGGCCCGATTTCAATCCAGGTATTGGCAATGCCGATCAGCGGCCTGGTGAAGTCTTCATCCTTCAGCCCGGCGGCGCGAAGCATCGCGCGAGCCGGCGCGCGGTGCGCTCCATCGGTAAGAACAGAACTGCGGGGTTTCAACGAACTGTCGGACACTTCCGAATCCCTCCCCCAGAAACTCATCCAGCCATCAAAATTGAAACGGCCACCATCCATCAGTGGATGATGGCCCCGAAAATCTCCTTCGGATGCAGTACGCCGTCCACCATCAACCATGTCCAGATGCGACATGGCGGTATCCCTGAAAGCACTAGAATGAGGTACTTGGGTAAATGAGTCAAATTAATAGAAATGCTCCCTAACCTAAGTATGGCTTATGGTCATTTCTGCGCGTTTTGCGGACATCCTCCGGGCGCCAGCTCGACGGAGCCAGAAATCTTCCGATTGTCACATTGACCTTTTTCTGCATAACCGCCGCGGTGTGATCGCAATCACGCGCGCTCCCACTCGTTAAATCCGGTTTCCATTTGCATATCCGCCGGGCTTCCTCCATCATTGATAGTTTGGGTTACAGCTTTCCTGCCAGATGGCTGTGCCTTGTGCAGTCCACCTACGAAAAATAACTGAGGAAATTCATGGAAAAGCCAACGAGTATTGCCGCGCCGAAAGGGAAGCTGGGAGTTTTGTTGCCGGGCATGGGCGCGGTTGCAACCACCTTCATGGCGGGCGTGGAGCTTGTGCGCACGAAAAAAGCGCAGCCGGTCGGCTCCCTGACGCAGATGGGCACGATTCGCCTGGGAAAGCGAACCGACGGCCGTTCGCCCAAGATTAAAGATCTTGTGAAGCTCGCGAAATTGGATGACATCGTTTTCGGCGGCTGGGACATTTTCCCGGACAGCTCCTATGAAGCCGCCGCGAAAGCCGGCGTGCTCGACCCGCATCACCTGGCGATGGTGAAAACGTTTCTCTCCAAAATCAAGCCAATGCCCGCCGCGTTCGACCGCGAATACGTAAAGATGCTGGATGGCAAGCACGTCAAGAAGGGCAAAAACAAATACGAAATCGCGCTCCAGATCAAGGAGGACATCGCGAAATTCAAAACCAAACACGGCTGCTCGCGCATGGTGATGCTCTGGTGCGGCTCGACCGAAATTTTCCTGACCCAGGACGACGTTCACTCCACGCCGGAGAAATTCGAGAAGGCCATGAAGGAAAACCATCCCTCCATCGCGCCTTCCATGCTGTATGCCTGGGCCGCGATCACCAGCGGCATCGCCTATGGCAACGGCGCTCCAAACCTGAGCGTTGATATTCCCGCTATGCAGGCCCTGGCTCACAAACACGGCGTGCCCATCGGCGGAAAAGATTTCAAGACCGGGCAAACGCTCATCAAGACCGTTCTCGCGCCCGCCTTCAAAGCCCGCATGCTCGGCCTGAACGGCTGGTTCTCCACCAACATCCTCGGCAATCGCGACGGCGAAGTTCTCGAGGATCCCGGCTCGTTCAAGACCAAGGAAGAGTCAAAACTCGGGGCCCTCGAATTCATCCTCCAGCCGCATCTTTATCCTGAGCTTTACAAGAAGATCCACCATAAAGTGCGCATCAACTACTATCCCCCGCGCGGCGACAACAAAGAGGGCTGGGACAACATTGATATCTTCGGCTGGCTCGGCTATCCGATGCAGATCAAAGTGGACTTCCTCTGTCGCGATTCCATTCTCGCGGCGCCAATCGTCCTCGATCTGGTTCTCTTCCTCGATCTCGCGCAGCGCGCCGGAATGCGCGGCATCCAGGAGTGGCTCAGCTTTTATTTCAAGTCGCCCATGACTGCGCCGGAGTTGTATCCTGAGCACGATCTCTTTATTCAGTTGATGAAGCTGAAGAACACCCTGCGCTGGATGGTCGGCGAAGACCTCATCACCCACCTCGGCCAGGAATACTACGACTAAAGTAGTTTCGGCCTGACCCACAAACACAAACCATTGTCATCCTGAGGCTATCCGACGAGGATAGCCGAAGGATCTCAATGTATGAATCGAGCGAAAAGCTACAATCGTTCCGGCGCTTCCCACTTTCCCGTTTGCGCCGATCGGAACAGCGCCTCAATCACCGCCGTGTTGCACACCGCGTCCTCCATCGAATTCGGCACTTCCAGATTTTCCCGGATTGCCTTCGAAAACAGGTCCGCCTGGATCGTAAACTGATTGCAAATCGGCAGCGACTCCGTCACCTGGCTCGCGCCCCCGTACAATTCTTTACCGTCATCAATAAAAATCCTGCACGGCTTGTCGGTCGGCGCATTGAATGGAATCTCGATATCCAGCCGCCCTTCCGTCCCCAGAAACTGCATCCGCTGGTAGTAAATCTGCTGCGTAGAGACCGTGAAAATACACTGCCCCGTCGGAAATTCCAGGATCGCGGAGGTCAGGCGGTCCGTCTTGAAGCCGGGATCCAGTTCCACGCAGGCCGCCACGCGAACCGGCTCCTCGCCAAAAATAAAACGCGACATCCGCACCGGGTAGCATCCGATATCCATCAGCGCTCCGCCCGCCAGCTCCACAGAATTCCGCACATTTTCCGGATTCACATTGAAGTAGCTGAAGAGGCAAACCGCCGAGCGAAGCTTCCCGATGCGGCCCCCGTGCACAAGCTCCTGCGCACGCAACCACTGCGGATGCGTTCGCACCATGAACGCCTCGCCAACTTTTACGCCATACTCGTCCCGCGCCTCCAGCAGCCGCCGCGCTTCGGCCACTGTCCGCGCAATCGGTTTTTCGCAAAGTACATGCTTCCCCCGGCTGGCCGCGCGCACCGACCATTCCACGTGCAAGTGATTGGGCAGGGGATTGTAAATCACCTCAATTTCCGGATCGTTGATCAATTCTTCGTAGGATCCGTAAGCCTTGGGAATGGAAAACTCCTTCGCAAACTGCTGGGCCTTTTCCAGGGAGCGCGAAGCGACCGCCGTCACCTCGGCCAGCTCGCTCTGCAGCATCCCCGGCACCGCCCGCCGGCGAGCAATGGAAGCTGCGCCCAAAATCCCCCACTTTACTTTTTTCGTCATTGATTCCCCGGAGTTACACCAGTGTGACGCTTTTAATGACCACCCCCGGCAATTTTACGTTAGTCCCACTGGCGGGCTAGACAATTCTCACGCGCTGGCGGCCGTTGCCTTCCGGGCTGACAGATGGATCTCTGCAACCAGTTCGGTTCCCGTGTCGGCGGACGACTTGATAAAAAGTTCGCCACCCACCAGCCGCAACCGTTCCCGCATGCTGGTCAATCCAATTCCGCCGCGTACCGCGCTGGGGTCGAATCCAATCCCGTCGTCTGCCACGCACAGGCTGATTGTTTTTCCGCACATGGCAACCTTCACAAGCGCCGTCGTTCCTCCGCTGTGCTTCACCACGTTGCTCAATGCCTCCTGCGCGATGCGATACATGCACAGTTCCACCGGCTCCGGCAGACGATCCACCTGGCAATCCACGCTCAATTCAATCGTCAGGCGATGCTGGGCCGCCAGCTTGTCGCAAAGATCCTTCAGTGCCGAAGCGAGGCCCAGATATTGCAGCCGCGAAGAGTGCAGGTCATGGGACAACTTGTGCACACTGCTTGCCAGCTCTGACGCCATCTGTGAAACCATGGCCGCCAGTTCGCCCGCCGATTCGCTCGAGCCGCGCGCCATTTCTTCGCGGAGTACGAAAAGATCCGCGGCAATCGCGGCCGCTTGTTGACCGATGTCGTCGTGGAGTTCCCGGCTGATCCGCCGCCGCTCCTCTTCTTGCGCTTCAATCAGGCGCCCGGTCAGCGTGATCAGTTCCTGGTCGCGCTGCTTCAGTGGCGAAATATCTCTCAGCATCCCGATAATAAATGGCTGGCTGCCGTCTTTCGGTTTCAGCATGGAGACGCTCACCCGTCCCCAGACGATTGTTCCGTCTTTCCGAAAAAATCGCTTGTCGATCTGGTAGCTCGGTCGCGTCCCGGCGCACAAATCGTGGAAAAGGGGAGCTTCTGTCTCCTTATCCTCCGGGTGCGACAACTGCGCGCAACTCATCTGGTGCAGTTCCGCTTCCGTGTAACCAAACATGGCGCAAAACGCCGGATTTACAATCGCGAGTTTCCCTTCCAGCGACTCCAACGCAATTCCAACCGATGCCTGCTCGAATAACTGCCGAAAGCGATTTTCACTTTCAGCGAGGGCTCCCGATGCAAACTCGTGCTCCTGAATCATCGCTGCCAGAGGCATCAGCGGCACTGTCAGCAGGATCCAGAACAGTTGCATGGACTCCACCTTCACGATCGAATCCTCGTGCGCCAGCGGCCCGTCGCCCCGATAGGCCCGCCAGAACGAAACGCAGACGACAGCCGCGATCGCCATGCTGTTTCCCGCCGAACCGAACCGGATCGCAGCCCATAACAGCAGCGGCAGCGAAATCAAAAAGGTTGCCGGCGCCCAGACCGGATTGGCGTACCCCGATCCAAAAATCAGGTAGCCGGTCGCCAGCAGCAGGACCCCCAACCCTGCTGCTTCCAGAGATTTCTTCGAGATCAAATTCTTAAGCCAGAATCGCCCGCGCGATGCGAACAGCAGAATCACAGGAACAAACACCAGGAACGAAACTGTATTCGTCAGCCAGATACGGCTCCACTCATGCCAGAAATCTGGCGACCAACCGTGCATGCGGATCTTTTCTTCCGAGAAAAACGCGGTCACCGCCGACACCAGGGTAAACGCCGAGCCGCCCGGCACCAGGATCGCGGCCCCCAAAAACACCAGCACATCCTGCAGGTTCTCAAAGCTGAAAAGGGAAGGCCCAAGCCGCTTCAAGATGGCCGCTGCGGTGACAGCCAGCAAGGTGTTGTGAACCATCTGAAACGCCATCCACGTCGCCCCGATGTGAAACGTCCAGTGCACCAGAATGTGCGCCGGAATTACCGCCAGCAGGTACATCCACCAGCGGCGAACGGGTGTCAGCAGCAACGCTGCCACCAGAATCGCGTTGTTCGGCCAGAGCGCCGCTTTTGTCGAGCCGCTGAACCGCAAATTCAGGCTGATTTTGGCAGCCAGGTAATAACTCACCGCGACGATCAGCAGGCTAGCAACCAGCTGTGCGCCGTTGCCTGTAAGTGCGTTTCTTGCTGCGTTCAGTGAGGCGGAAAGAGAAGTAGCGAATCTTTGCGAGGCGTCAACGGGCACCGCGACCCCAGCGAGGCGTGACGGCTTCTCGAATTGCTGAGCATCCTGTGGGGACATGGTCGCAATCCTGTGCCGGGCCGTCGTGTCTTCAACCCACTTATATTCTATCCAGTGGCGGGGATTCTACAAGAACTCGGATATTTACACAATTGCAAACCTGCGATTCCACGGGCCGGACTTTCAAGCCCCGCGATGGCAAGCCCGTCTGCCCTCAAGCTGGACAAAAGAGCGGCGGATACAATTTTCTCTTACCGTGAGAAAATCAAACGTTCGAACGTTCGGTCAAGACATTCGCCCCTTACCTATGGCTAAAGCTCTCCAGCTTCTTGTAGATCGAATCGATACTCCCCTCGGCGAATTTCTGATCGCAGCCGATGACGACGGCAATCTGCGCTCGACCTCCTGGGCAGACTACGAGACCTTTCTTCGCCCATCCCTGGAGCATCACTACGGCAAAAATGGATTCACCATCGAACCCGGACGCATTCCCGGCGACCTGACCCACGCAATCGCCCGTTACTTTGCCGGCGAATTGGCCGTACTCGATACCTTGCCGGTCGCGACCGCCGGCACCCCCTTTCAACAGCAGGTCTGGCGCGCGTTGCGCGACATTCCCTGCGGCACCACGATTTCTTACGCCACTCTTGCTGCGCGCATTGGCCGGCCAAACGCCGTACGGGCGGTCGGCTTGGCCAACGGTGCAAACCCGGTTGGAGTCGTCGTACCCTGTCACCGTGTGATTGGTTCCGATGGGTCGCTCACCGGCTATGGCGGCGGCATCGAGCGCAAGCGCTGGCTGTTGCGCCATGAGCGCGCCCTACCCAACGACCTGGGGTTCTGAAGTTTCAGGACAACTGTCTCGCAACTCTCCCGTCGGATTGTTTTGCATGAGTCTTCCTGCCGCGGGTTGTCATCTAAAACTCCTACGAATCGTTGAGATTGTCGCTCTGCGTTTAGAAAAAGATAACTGTTGTGCTTCTTGGACATCTAACTTTGCGGCTACAAAAGGAGCTCAGTCATGGCAAATACGCAGAGAACGGCAATCATCACCGGGGCCTCGCAGGGAATTGGCGCCGGTCTCGTGGAAGCATTTTTGCAACGCGGTTACAACGTTGTTGCGAACTCTCGGAACATCACCAAAACAAATCCGTTTCCGGCTTCGCCAAATCTCGGGCTGGTTGATGGCGACATCGGCGACCCGAAAACCGCCGCAAAGATAGCGGAAACCGCCATATCCCGCTTCGACCGGATTGATACTCTGGTCAACAACGCCGGTATTTTCATTCCCAAGCCGTTCACGGAATACACCACCGAAGAGTTCAACTCTCTGGTCTCCATCACACTGGCGGGATTTCTGTATGTCACCCAGCAATCCGTGAAGCAAATGCTGCGCCAGAAGAGCGGCAGTATCGTCAATATCTCTACGACTCTGGTTGACCAGCCGATTTCAGGCGTCTCGGCCGCCGTTCAGGTGATGGTTAAGGGCGGCTTGCATTCGGTGACTCGCGCGCTTGCCGCCGAGTACGCGAAAGAAGGCATTCGCGTGAACACGGTCGCCGCAGGCGTCATCAACACACCGATGCATAAGCCGGAAACTCATGCGTTTCTGAAAGCGTTAAGCCCGGCCGGCAGAATCGGTGAGGTCAAGGAAATCGTGGACGCCGTTTTGTATCTGACGGATGCCACCTTCACCAGCGGGGAAATCCTCCACGTGGATGGCGGCGCCCACGCCGGCAAATGGTAACCCCTGCCGGCTCCCGGCCTGCCAGCGCCGAAGAGCGATTGAAAGAACTTGGCATCGAGCTTCCGGCTCCGCCGCAGCCCTTCGGTACCTACGCGGAAGCCGTTCAAGCCGGCAATCTGCTGTTTCTCAGCGGCATGCTCCCTACGGAAGGCCGCGCGGCAAAATTCATCGGCCGGGTCGGCGCGGAACTGGATACGGAGGCGGGCCGCAATGCCGCTCGCCTCGCCACGCTTAACGGACTTGCCGTCGCGCGCCAGCATCTCGGCTCGCTCGATAAAGTGAAGCGCGTCGTCCGCCTGGGTGTTTCGGTGGCCACGTCCGGCGATGTCCGCGAACATCCGAAAATTGCCGATGGCGCTTCGGATCTGCTGCAAGATGTGTTCGGAAAAGACAAAAACCCTACTCGCCTGATCTTCGGCGTCGCCAGCCTGCCTCTCGGCGCCCCGGTCGAACTTGAATTTATCTTCGAAATTGCGGACACACCCAAGCGGAGCTAAACGATGCGATTAACCTCACCGACCTGGATCCTGCACTCCCGGCTGCTCACCCTGTTCCTTGTGGTTTTCTCCCTGTTAGGATTTTATCCATTACCAGCTCGTGCCCAAGGAAAGGAACATCCCGTGGCCAATCCCACGTTCTATCGCACCGCGCAGGTCGACGGCCTCTCCATTTTTTACCGCGAAGCCGGCCCGAAAGACGCCCCCACGCTCCTCTTGCTACACGGCCTCCCCTCTTCCTCGCGCATGTTTGAGCCGCTCTTCGCGCGGCTTTCCGACCGCTATCACCTCATCGCGCCCGATTACCCCGGCTTCGGGCACAGCGATTGGCCCGACCCGAAAAAGTTCGCCTACACCTTCGATCACATCGCCGAGGTCATGAACCATTTCACCGAAGCCCTCGGCCTTGCTCACTATTCGCTTTACATGCAGGACTACGGCGGCCCCGTCGGTTTCCGCATGATCCTCGCGCACCCCGAGCGGGTCCAGTCGCTCATCGTCCAGGACGCTGTCGCTCACAACGAGGGCCTCGGCGCCAATTGGAAAACGCGCCGCGCTTTCTGGGCCGATCGTGCCGCCTATGAAAGCGCGCTGCGCACCAATCTCCTCTCGCTGGCGACAACCAAGTCGCGTCACGCCGGCAACGATCCAGACGCCGAGCGCCACGACCCCGATCTCTGGACCGATGAATTTTATTTTCTGAATCAGCCCGGCCAGGCCGACATCCAAACCGATCTCTTCTACGACTACCGCACCAACGTCGAGAACTACCCAAAGTGGCAGGCCTGGATGCGCGAGAAGCAGCCGCGCCTGCTGGTTATCTGGGGGAAGTATGAATCTTCCTTCGACCCCTCGGAACCCGAATCCTATCGCCGCGATGTCCCGAAAGCCGAAGTCCATATCGTTGATGGCGGCCACTTCGCGTTGGACACGGCTGCGGATGAAATCGCCGCTTTGGTCCGAGGCTTTCTCGCTTCTTCGCGCTGACCCTGAACGCGTGCGCCTGGTTCCCAGGAATGTTCTGGCGGACTAAAGCTTGAAGGGAGAGACCAATGAATGCACAAACGACGAGTCCACTCGCGAAATTCAGCTCCGTATTTTTGCGCTTCGCGCTCGGAATCAGTTTTCTGTCCGCAGTTGCCGATCGCTTTGGCCTCTGCGGGGCCTATGGACAGCCCAACATCGCGTGGGGCAACTATTCGCGATTCGTGGACTACACTGCCAAGCTCAACCCTTGCCTGCCCTTGGCACTGATCCCAGGCCTCGCCGCGCTTTCCACCGCTGCCCTGGCCATGACCGTGGCCCTGGGAGTGAAGGCGCCCCTCAACTACTCCGTCTTCTCGGCTGCCGGGGGCGCTCTTCTCCTCGGAACCTGTGAGAAGTTTCCGTTCAGCCTGGACGGCTTCCTGGCGCGGGGGCAGATAAGGGAAGTAGGCTGCCCGTAATTCGCCAACTCTTGGCTGCCCTATTCGTCCCTTGAATTCTGATCCTTGGGGTCCAATCCTCCTGCGTGGTCGCCAGCCGGAATTTTCCTATTGCACATAAATATACAATTCTGCATAATTGCACAGGAGTGTGCAAATGTCTGAAAAACTCTGTGGCGTAATCGTTGCCGACGTGGTTGGATCGAGCCGCATCCGGAACCTCCGTTCGATGCTCGGCAAAAGGCTGCGCCTTGTCACGTCCGCCCATTTCCATGAAAAACGCATTCGTCTGCCTTACGCCATCACCGCCGGGGACGAGTTTCAAACCGTCGCAGCCGATCTGCGCCAGATCCCCGAGCTCCTCTTCGATCTGCGCCGGCGCATGCGCCCCTTGCAGCTGCGAATTGGCATCGGCATCGGAAGGATTCCCGGGCCTTTGCGTAGCCCCGTGAACCAGCTCGGCGGACCGGCTTTTGAGCTTGCCCGGTTGGCGATCAGCGAAGCGAAGGCGGGGCGCCCGCATTCCGGAAAGGTCACCCGGCTTTATTCCGAAAATAAAGACTTTGATTTAATAGCCAACTTGATTTACAACCTGCATGACGCCCTGGTGGGGCGTCTTTCCGAAAAGCAGTGGCGCACGGTCGACGCTTATCTGGCCAAAGGGCGTGTGGACCTCGCGGCAAGGGCCCTCCGCATCAACGCTTCCACGGCCTCCCGCAACCTCAGCCGGAGCCACCTCTGGCAGACTTTGGAGATGATGGACGCAATGAAAAAGATCATCGCCTCCTCGTTTCCACGATTGCACGATTCCGTCCATGTTAAAAGGATTGCATGAAATCATGCATTTACTCCTAACTGCCTTTCTCGCCCTGTACCTCTCGCACCTGCTGACCGACTTCGTCCTGCAATCGGACCGCATGATCGCGGACAAAAAACGAAGCTCGGCCCTGGCCTACGCCGCGCACGGCGCGATTCATTTCTTCTCGGCGGTAATATTCCTGGGGTTTGCCATCCCCGGCCTCGCGGTCCGTTCCACCTTCTACGCTGCCATTCTTGGCCTTACGCTTCTCCACTTGGCAATCGACTGGCTGAAACTCCGCCTGGTCCGCTCCGAAAAACTCGCAGACGGCGCCGCAGCCTTCCTGGGCGACCAGGCAATCCATGCCCTGACCGTCTTTCTCACCGCTTGGCTCATCATTCGGCCGCCGTTTGGCGACTTGCTTGCAAAATTTCACTGGGCCCAGTCCGCCGTCGAAAAACCGCTCGTCATTTCCGTCGTCTACATCGGCGTCATCTTCGGCGGTGGCTACGTCGTCCGCTTTCTCACCAAGCCCCTCACCAAGCAGGACATGAGCATTCTGGGCGAAACATCCAATGAGATGCAGAACGCCGGGATGTATATCGGATGGCTCGAACGCTTCGTCGTCCTGACGGCTCTCATTCTTCAATCCCCCGCAACCGTCGGTTTAATCCTCACCGCCAAGTCCATTGCCCGCTATCCGGAAATGAAATCCGTCCGCTTCGCCGAATATTTTCTGATTGGCACCCTGCTCAGCATGAGCCTCGGCATTGTTGGCGGCATCATCCTGCTGAAGGTTTTCTACGGCGCAATCGCTCTCTCAAAATGAAGCTCTCTCCATGTACCGTGTCCGCGTTCCATCGTGGTAATGTTCGGTCGGTGCTCCACTTAACGGGGCAAGGATGGGAGGCATTAATAGCCAATGAATCCGCCGGAACAAATTGACCGGCTGGTCGCAAGACTCAAAGACTGGCGCGGTAAAACTCTCGCCGGCATTCGCGGCACCATCCTTGCGGCCGACACGGCGATAATCGAGGAATGGAAGTGGATGGGGAGCCCCGTGTGGTCTTGCGACGGAATACTGGTGGTCGGCAACGCCCACAAAGATAAGGTGAAGCTCACTTTTCCCCACGGTGCGAAGCTCCCGGACCCTGACAAGCTTTTCAACGCGGGCCTCGGGGGCAACGCCTGGAGGGCTATCGATTTGTTCGAAGGCGATAAGATCAATGACCGTGCTCTGAAGGATCTCATTCGCTCCGCCGTTGAATTCAACCGGATCAAGTTGAAGAGCAAAGCGACCGCCGGCGCCCGGTCGAAAGCCCGTAAAAGCAAAAAGTGATGTTCGCCTGCTTCAATTTGTCATTTGAAAGGAACTCCGAACTCGGTTTGAATCACGTCCTGGAGAGCCATCTTGAAAACATATAATGTCGCAGGCTATCTGATTATTGTGTTCTACATCCTGGCTTGTATGGTTTCCGCGCCGGCTCGTTGGGGGCCCTGGAATGGAATGCTGATCGGCGGAGTGTATTTTATCCTTTGTTGGTTTCTTGGCGGGTTGTACCTGGCCGATGTTCTTCATCTGGGAATCGCGCATCGTTCGCTCGACTACAAGGAATGGTTCATAAAAACCGTCACTGTCGTGACAACCATCTTCGGAATTTACGTGGATCCGATCGCCTGGGTGAATCGTCATCGTCTGCACCATAAGCACTCTGACCATCCTGGGGATCCCAACAAACTGTCCGGCGATGGATTTTGGCGAACCATGGTTCTCTGTGTGATGCCGTATCAGTGCACCGAAAATCTGGCCGGTGACAGGATTTTGCATTCCCGCACTTTTCGAATCGTCGCAAGTCCGCTTTTTGCGATACTTGCGCAAGCCTTCAGTTTTTATCTCTTATGGAAGATTGCCGGATCTCTGAAGTTTGCCCTGGTGATGTGGTTGGGCATGCGAATTTTCGCCCTGTGGGTAAACATGATTCAAAACTACTGGACCCACACCCGGGACTTTGGATACCGGCGGTATGACGATGAGGAAGACAACGCCATGAACATCGGCGAATGGCTGCCGGTAACGGCAACCTTTAGCGCTTGCCTGCAGAACAACCATCACCACTATGAGGGTCTACTGCGGCTCAGCCACGACAAATCGGAGTACGATTTTGGATTTCTAACCGTAAAAGTAATGAAATACCTTGGCCTGGTTAAGGCAACCCGAACCGGTGCGGATTTGCCCGAGGACGTTCCTCTCGCCGCGCTGGAGTTCTAGCTAGGCCGTTCCTTTTCTTCCGGTGAACGGTTCAATCGTCTGCCCGATAAACGTTGGCGAAATTTCTTCGCCTGCCAGACCGTAATTCTCCGGCCATTCCTCGGGAAAGTAATAAGTACCGAAAATCCTGTCAATCCACGGGAAATGGATCGCGAAATTCTTGTCAATGGACTCTTTTTGCGACGTATGGTGCCAATGATGATATCGGGGCATGACCAGGAACTTTTCCAGCCATTTGACATTGGGACGGAAATTACAATGGGTCCAGGTAGCGTGCAGGGTCACGAAAACCAGATACCACAGGATGATCTTTTGCGAGAATCCAAGCATCAAGGGAACCAGGATAAATCCGCGCACCAGCGTGTCGTCGACAAAGTGGGACCGCGAGCCCGCGATCCAGTCCAGCGCCTTCGAAGAATGGTGAATGGCGTGAAAACGCCATAAAAACGGCACTTTGTGCAGTGCCAGATGAACGAAATATTCGGCAAGGTCCGCAATCACTACGGCCAGAAAGAATTGCAGCAACCAGGGCATTCGAGCGATAAATTCCTGCAGGGCCGGAACGCCCAAATATTTAATGGCCTGGGTAGCCGGCAGCAAAACTAGAAACGACAAAATCTGAATCGGCAGATGAGTGGACATGAAATAGACCATGTCCTGGGCCCACCCTTTTCTAAAGGTCCCTTGTTCCGGGTACTGCGGCCAGATTCTTTCGAGTGGCACATAGATCAGCGCCATCAACAACAAATCGAGCAAAAACCAGTCCATGCCGATGGTTATGCCATTCAACTGGCTCCCATTCACCTTTACGCTGGAGCCGCCCCAGGCCGTTGCCGCCAGCGCCAGCAGCATTCCCGTCAACGCCAGGGCCTTTTTCTTGCGCAGCAGGGAAGCGATCACTCCAAATGCGACCGCCGCCACGATGAGGGATTGGATTAAGACGCGCACCGCGTGCAGCGAATAAAACGGACGGAATTCGGCAGAGGTCAGGAACTGGGGAAAATGCAGGCACAGAACGCCGCCGAATGCGAGAAATCCAAAAAAGACGGACAACACCCCGCTCCACCAGCCCGTTCCAAAGCCGGTAGACTCGGCGTCGCCAAAAAATTCATTCAGTTTTTGCTCGATCACGTTGGACCAGTTTACGTTCCTCGATGCAGGCTAGCTATGGGAAAGATGCCGTCATGACGCTTTCCATGTACCGTTACCTGCACTCGTCGTTTGTACCTGGGTAGGGCAAGCCCGAGCGCAGTTGTGTCGAGCCGCTCCGTTTGCTAGTTTGGCCAAGATGCCGCCGGTGCCCGAACAACTCACCACCACCATTGAGACTCTATACCGAGCGGAATCGGGCCGGATTCTGGCCACTCTCGTGCGCCTCCTCGGAGACCTGGATCTCGCCGAAGAGGCCATGCATGAGGCCTTCGCCGCCGCCCTGGAGTCCTGGCCGCAGGCGGGTATTCCAGAAAAGCCCCGCCCCTGGCTGATTTCCACGGCGCGCTTCAAGGCCATAGACAGGATCCGCCGCCGCGCGCGCTTCGACAGCGAAGCACAGAAAGATTTTGCGCTCTACACGGAAGCACGCATCAAGGAAGCTTCCCTCGATGACGACGAGATCGAAGATGATCGCCTCCGCCTGATCTTCACCTGTTGCCATCCCGCGCTGCCTCCGGAAGGACAGGTTGCGCTCACCCTGCGCGAAATCTGCGGCCTCACCACCGAAGAAATCGCCCGCGCATTTCTTGTTACGCCAGCGGCTCTCGCGCAGCGCATCGTGCGCGCAAAAACAAAAATTCGCGAGACACCGATTCCATACGAAGTACCGGCGCCGCAGGAACTGCCGGAGCGGCTAGGCGCGGTGCTTCAGGTCATCTATCTCGTCTTCAACGAGGGTTACTCGGCTGCGGCGGGAAAGGAGGTAACCCGGGCCGAACTCACCCGCGAGGCGATTCGGCTGGGCCGTTTGCTGGCCGAACTCCAGCCGGAGCCGGAAGTGCTTGGGCTGCTGGCCCTGATGCTGCTGCAGGAATCCCGCCACGCCGCGAGAACATCTCCCACCGGCGAGCTGATTTTGCTGGAGCACCAGGACCGCTCGCTCTGGAACCGGGAGCAAATCGCGGAGGGAGTGGCCCTGCTGGAGCAATCACTGAAGTCGCGCCGCTTCGGCGCTTATACTCTGCAAGCGGCCATCGCGGCCGTTCACGCCGAGAGCTCCTCCACGGCATCCACGGACTGGCGTCAGATTACCTTGCTCTATGACCAGTTGCTTCGCATTCATCCATCCCCGGTTGTCGAACTGAATCGCGCCGTTGCCCTTGCCATGTGCGATGGTCCGGAGGCCGGTTTGGCACAGATTGATGCGTTGCTGCAGCAGGGAGAATTGGCCGATTATTATCTGGCGCATTCCGCCCGCGCCGATATGTGCCGCAGGCTCGGCAGGACCGCCGAGGCCCGGTCGTCTTATGAGAAAGCCTTGGCCCTGACCCAACAGGAACCCGAGCGCCAATTCCTGCAGGACCGGATTCGCCAGCTGAAATAAAAAAAACGGAGTAACTGTCGATTTTCGGACTTCCGAACGACTATCTGATAGCAGGACGACGCAGGCGAGGAGCATGCATGTCAAAGGTTCGGGTCGCTGGATTTGGTATTTCGTTGGATGGCTTCAGCGCAGGGATAGAGCAGAGCCTGGACGATCCGCTGGGCAAGCGCGGTCCGGAGATCTTTCAGTGGTTCTTCCATACCAGGTCATTCTGCTCCATGCTCGGGAAGGAAGGCGGATCTACCGATGTGGACGACGCCTTCGCACGGCGGTCGATGGAAAATTTTGGCGCCTTCATCCTTGGCCGTAACATGTTTGGTCCGGTGCGCGGCCCATGGCCCGACGACTCCTGGAAGGGATGGTGGGGTCCCAACCCTCCGTACCATGCGCCGACCTTCGTTCTGACGCACTACGAGCGTGAACCCCTGGTGATGGAAGGCGGGACGACCTTCTACTTTGTTACCGGTGGAATCGAAGAGGCGCTGCGTCTCGCAAAACAAGCAGCGCGTGACAAAGACGTCAAGATTGGAGGCGGTGTCTCCACCGTGCGGCAGTATTTGCAGGCTGGGCTGATCGATTCCCTCCACTTTGCGCTTTCACCCGTTGCCCTCGGTCAAGGTGAAGCACTTCTTAGCGGCATTGACCTGCCCGCATTGGGATTTTCCGTGACGGAGCACGTAGCCACGGAGCACGCGACGCATGTTGTGCTGACGAGAGGATAGAGGGTGGAAGCCGGCTTTGTGAGCATCGGTGATTTTGCGCCCGAAGACCGTTACAGGAGAATGGAGAAGTCATGACGCAATATTTGGTCGCGATTCACCATCCAGACAACTATGACCCGTCCCGCGAGGACGCTGCGATGCGCCGCGATATCAGCGCGCTCAACGTCGAGATGATGGCCGCGGGTGTCCGGGTTTTCGCCGGCGGCCTTCGCGCCGCAAGCAGCGCAAAGTCCCTGCGCGCGCAACCCGATGGAAAGGTGCTCACCACCGACGGGCCGTACCTGGAGACCAAGGAGCACATCGGCGGTTTTTGGATATTGGAATGCGCTGACGTGGAACAGGCGCTGGCATGGGGCCGCAAGGCCGCCGTCGCCTGCCGCGCCCCGGTCGAGGTCCGCCCGTTTTGGCCCAACCCGAAGTAAGCAACGGGACGACATGGCCGAGGGCGCTGGTGCTGGGTGGTCGCGTAAGGACCGGAGCGCCGTTTTCTCGTCAGGCGCTTGCGGAATTGAAATGAAGGTCACCGGAGTGCCATCTAAGCTGACGCTCGTTGATGTCTATTTTGCGACGAAGTACTCACCGCGGTGAAGCGGAGCATCGATGTTTTGAAACCTGAACGGCAGCGACTGGTACTGCCAAAGCTGCGGGCCTGATTGCAGTTGATAGTGCAGGTGTGGTCCGCCTGAGCTTCCGGAGCTCCCCAACCGTCCAATGACTTGGCCCGTGGCGACCCGGTCCCCCACTTTGACAGTGACGGAGCCTGTTTGCATGTGCATCATGACGCTGTACTCGGAGTTGCCATGATCGATGATCACGCAATTTCCCGCGTAGGCGTTAGTCGGGTCATGGAGTGGCCTGTAATAATCGTCGTCAGGGGCCTTTCCCGGGTGCGGGTTTTCAGGTACGTCATTGCGAGCGTAGACCACGGTTCCAGCCGCAGGTGCCAGGATCTCGCGGCCCCAGCCCGCATCCGCCTCATTCGTGTTGGCGTCGCTGAGCTCCCCATCTTTCTCATCCAAACCGTCCAGGTCTATGGCAAAGGCATTCGAAAACTGGTGGTGGCCGCCGGTGGTGATCCAGTCCTGCCCGACAATTCCATGACCGCGAAAGGGAACGATGAGGGCTGTCTTCTGCTGGTAGGATCGAATCGGGATCCTGAGCACCTGTTCCGCCCGATGGCCCTTCGCATCGGCGACCGTTAGCCGGACCGCTGCGGCGTCAATCGCCAATGCTTGGGGATGGCGAAAGTAAAAGGGAATGTCAAATGCCTCGGGCAGCGTAAATGTCGGGAACGCGAACGCGCTGTTCGGCAGGATCCGATAGCTTCTCTGTATGATCTTTGCCAGCATTTCGGTCGTCCAGTCCTGGCTCTCGACGATAGATCCGGCACTCGAGAGTTCCACGCGGGCGTATATCGGGGTGAGCTCACAGTCTGTTGAGCAAATCACCGCGATATTGAACACGAATGATGCCGTATTCAAATTTCCGGGATCGTCTACTTTGTAAACAATTTCCGGAACGACCTGCAGACGAAAGTCGGGCTGGCTGGCCCATGTAGGGTGGACCGCGACTAAGCACGCAACCACAAGCAAAAACAGCAAACCTCGGCTCATGTAAGTACAACTCCTGCAATGAAATAAGACATACTGGCTGTTGTTGCTGGGACGTATTAGTGTGGCATGGGGTTAGGAACATTCCTCAGATTTTTCCAAAATAAAAAAAGTCCGTCTAGGATGTCGATTTTCCCCCTGCCCGACGACTATAAGGTGAAGATGTAGTACGCAAGGTTGTGCTACTCGCTCGAAGGCCTTTATAGGAGAAGACAATGCCGCAATATCTGGTTGCTGGTTATATGCCCGACGACTTTGACCCCTCCAGCGTGACCGAAGAGATGGGCCGGGCGATCCACGCGTTCAACAAAGAGATGGAGGACGCCGGCGTCTTAAAACTCGCTTGCGGCTTGGGGGCTCCGAAGTCGTTTCGACCGCAGACCGGTGGCAAGGTCCTCGTCACGGACGGTCCCTACCTGGAGACCAAGGAACACATCGGCGGTCTTTATATATTGGAATGCGCCGACCTGGACGAGGCGGTGGCCTGGGCGCGCAAAGGCGTCGCCGCCACTGGGGGGCAGGTCGAACTGCGAGAGATCTTCTTCGTGCCGTCAGCCGACTAGCTGAGCGGCCGACAGGAACGAACAGATGAAGGTAAGTGATCAACGACGGCGACACATCGCTGCACGCTGAGGGGTTGCTTCGCGAAAAAAGGCTCATTCCCAGGAGGAGAACAATGCTAAAAATAAAGTTTGGCGCAATCGCAACCAAAAGCTTCGCACTGCTCGTTGTGCTGGGTACGGCACACCTGGCGACGGCCCAGGATGCCAAGACGCCTTATCCGAAAATGGCCCCGATCGAGCAGTACCTCATGACGGATCAGGGTGCGGAAGTAGCTTTGGCGCGCAGCGCGGCACCGGAATCCATCTCGCGCGATGCAGAGGTCCTGGTTCTTGGACGTCGCGGCTTCGAAACAGCGGCCAAAGGCAAAAACGGTTTCGTGTGCATCGTGGAGCGTTCGTGGACTTCCGCAGCCGACCCTGACTTCTGGAATCCGAAAGTGCGGACCCCGATCTGTTATAACGCACCCGCCGTTCGTTCTGTCCTTATACGCAACATCAAGAGGACCGACTTGATCCTCGCGGGACGCACGCAAGCTCAGGTGGACGAAGCCATCATCGCCGCGGTAGACAAGAAAGAACTGCCCCCGATGGAGCCCGGCGCGATGTGCTACATGACCTCGAAGCAGGGATACGGCGGCGACACCGTCGAACACTGGCCTTCCCACCTTATGTTTTACGTTCCGCAGACCGACGCCGCCATCTGGGGAGCGAATCTGCCGGGTTCTCCCGTCGTGGCTATCACCGACACCCACGAGCACGTGACCACGTTCGTGATTGCCGTGAAACAGTGGTCGGACGGAACCGAGGCTCGCTAAAGCCGGGCTGCGAAACACGCGGCTCGCACGTTGCCGTGCGCAGTCCTGCTGCAACCGCTGGTTACCAAAAGGAGAAGAACAATGAAATACATCTGTCTGGGCTACTACGACAAAAGCAAACACGAACGCATGGCAGAGGGCGAGCGAAACGCCATGTTCGACACTTGCTTTGAATACGACGACCATCTTCGCGCCAATGGGCATTGGGCTGGCGGAGAAGCGCTTCAGCCCACGGAATCCGCCCTGACCCTGCGTTGGAAGAACGGCAAGGCCGCAACGACGGATGGCCCTTATGCGGAAACCAAGGAACAAATCGGCGGCATTCTCATGCTTGAGGCGCGGGACATGAACCATGCGGCACAGCTCATTGCCCAGCATCCGTCCCTGAAGTACGGCAGCATTTTCGAAATTCGCCCGGTGTTCGACATGAGCGAACTGATGAAGGCAAGCGAACAGCGACGGCGGCAGAGCACTGCTCGCTGAAAAGCACTGGTACATAAAGGGGGAGACAATCAAATGAGAAAGCTAATCTTCGCAATCAACATCACCCTGGATGGCTGCTGCGACCACACGAAAATGGTCCCCGATGAGGAACTATTCGACTACTCCATTCAGCTCATCCGGGATGTTGACCTGTTCATTTATGGGCGCAAAACCTATCAATTGATGGTTCCGTATTGGCCGGACGTCGCAAAGAACCCGGCTGAGACAAAAGCGGATAGAGAGTTTGGTCAGGTTTTTGACTCCAAGAATAAAATTGTGTTTTCACGATCATTGGACAGCGCCGAAGATGGGAAAACGAGAATAGCTCGTGGGACCCTTCGCGACGAGGTCCTTAAATTGAAACAAGAACAAGGCAAGGATATTTTGACCGGCGGCGTAGCTGTCCCTTCACAACTGATAGAGCTTGGTTTGGTTGACGAATATCGTTTTATCATTCACCCAATCTTTGCAGGAGAAGGGCAACGGCTGTTGGAAGGTGTGAGCCTGCAGGAGAAATTGCGATTAAAACTTGTTGATTCACGCATCTTCAAAAAATCAGGATGTATTGCCCTTCATTACGCGAAACAGTGACAAGAAAGATCCACGACGCGTTCGTTTCTCAAGATGTCAGATATACGTCATTCACATTGGAAAGGCGGACAAAGATGAGTGCGAGATTCTCGGACAGGCAAAGCACGCGGCGCGAAATGTTGCGAAATTCCGCCGCGTTTGCCGGAAGCGCGTTGCTGGCGCAACTTTTTCCGGCAAGTCTTCTGAGCGTCGGCGCTCCTGGCCTCCGGCAGCAGGCGGCAACGGCTCCAACGGACAGTCTGGCCGCAATGCGGGCACAGATGGGGAGTGCACCTATCCAATCGCAGCCGCTGGCGGAAAATCTCACGTTACTCTCCGGGCCTGGGGGAAATGTTGTGGTGTTGAACGGGCCTGACGGCAAAATCGTGGTCGACACGTTTCTTTTGCCGGCGTGGCCGAAGTTGAAAGAAACGCTCGATGCGCTGGGCAATGCGCCGCTGAAGACGGTGATCGACACACACTGGCATGTCGACCACACGGACAATAACGCCAATCTGCACGCCGCGGGCGCCACCGTGCTGGCCCACGAAAACACCAAGACGCGCATGGCACAGCCACACGACAGTGCGCTTTTCGGTTTGCACTTTCCGCCATCGCCTGCGAATGCCTTGCCCCAGCAGACATTCAGCAACAGTCAAAAACTGCAGGCCAACGGTGAAATCGTGATGCTGCAATATTTCCAGCCGGCCCATACCGACACGGACATTTACATTCACTTCCAGAAAGCCAACGTGATTCACATGGGCGATACTTTTTTTAATGGCTTTTACCCGGTCATCGACGCCAGCACCGGCGGAAAAATCGACGGGATGATTGTCGCCGCCGCAAAAATTCTGTCTTTGGCCGACAACAACACCAAGATCGTTCCGGGGCATGGCCCGCTGGGCAACAAAGCTGATCTAACGAAGTCTCGGGACATGCTGGTTGTGGCGCGCGACCGTATACAAAAACTGAAGACCGCCGGCAAATCGGCGGACGAAATAGCGGCGAGCAAACCGTTTGCCGACCTGGACGCCACTTGGGGCAACGGTTTTTTCAACGGCGATGTTTTTGTGAAGATGGTGTATTCGGCGCTTTGAGTCGCAGGGCGAGTTCGTCTTCGCCGTCGATTTCTTCTGTGCCGGACGGCTATTGGATGAACGGGCCGGTGCGCGAGGCTGTGCTGCACCCAGAGGAGAAGAATAATGAAATACATCTGTTTGGGCTACTACGACAAAAGCAAACACGACGCCATGACTGAGGCTGAGAAACAAGCAATGTTCGACGCCTGCTTTGCCTACGACGATCATCTTCGCGCCAACGGCAACTGGGCAATTGGCGAAGCCCTCCAGCCCGCCGAAACCGCACTGACCGTCTATTGGAAAAACGGCAAAGTCGCCACCACGGACGGTCCCTACATCGAAACCAAGGAACAGCTTGGCGGCATCGGCATCCTCGAAGCACGCGACATGAATCACGCCCACCAGATCGTGTCCCAGCATCCGTCCCTGAAATACGGCAGCGTTTGGGAGATTCGCCCAGTCGGCGACTTGAGCGAACTAAGAAAAGCCAGCGAGCAGCGCCGCCGGAAAGCTGCGCGCTGAAAAATCCAAGAACGGAGAAGCCCGATGAATCGAAAGAAAATGCACCTCATTCAATTGAGCGCATTCATGCTCGTCGTCGCTTTCATCGCGTCTCGGCCCGTCGCAGCGCAAAATGCAAAAGATCCGTATCCCAACATGGCTCCGGTCGAACAATATCTGATGGATCGCGACGCGGAAATCGCCCTGGCCCGCAGCGCCGCTCCAGACGCTATCTCCCACGACGCCTCGGTCATCGTCCTGACCCGCCACGGCTACGAGACCGCGGTCCAAGGCAAAAACGGCTGGGTCTGCTGGGTCGGACGCGCATGGCTGGCCATGTTCGACCACCCGGAATTTTGGAATCCCAAAGTTCGCGCCGCGGAGTGCATCAATCCACCCGCTGTCCGCTCCGTCCTGCCGTATTCCTACAAACGCACCGAATTGCTGCTCGCCGGCCATTCCAAGCAAGAAGTCATCGCCGCAATCAAAACAGCGATAGACAAAAAAGAATTGCCAGCCCTGGAGCAGGGAACTGTCTCTTACATGATGTCCAAGGATTCGTATCTCACCGATTACGGCGGCCACAACGGTCCCCACATGATGTTTTATGACGCAGCGAAAGACGGTGCCGCTTGGGGCGCAAATCTCACAAACTCCCCAGTCCTTGGCGTAAATTACTGGTACCTCTCCGCCGAAGCCTACCCACAACTCAAATCCTTCCCGCCACTGTCCGTCTTCTTAATAGGAGTAGCCAAATGGTCCGACGGCACGCCGGCACCAGGCATGTAAAGACTCAAAGGCGTTCGGCTTCATGGATGTGGCGCATTTGCCCTAGGGAAGTTTGTCGACAAAGAGATACGGGCAGCAATGCCGCCATCGCGGGCACTATCAACTTACCGGTAGGGCTGCTGGCTAATCGGGTGTTAGCGTCGAACTCGTCCAATTTTGAGGGTTCCTGGTTTTAGCTCGTCTGGCCGTATTCTCTACGATGTCTCCGCACGTCAGCCGATTTGGCAGGTTCTCAAGCATGATCGGGCTTGCAACCTCTTCCCCAGCCGATTGACCTTCGGCCTCAGTCAACCGTTCAGACAGGTAGGCGACCGCCAGGTCCAGGACCGCACTTGCGGTAGCGCCATAAAAATTCCTCGCGGCTCGCCTGGGGGAGGCGGCCAGCTGTATACGAAACGCGTCTGGCCAGTCTGTTGGAGCGGATATTAATTCCTGCACACGCAGGAAGTGTTTTTCGAGACCGGTACTGAGGATGTAGCACTCTTCCCTAATGAGCTCGGCCATCTCGTTCTCCCGCGCGGCTTTGTTAGACGCTTTAGCATCGTAAAATGCCCCACCAACATTCTCTTGTCTGTTCAATACCGTACACGCGTTGCAACTGTTGAAGCGTGGATCCGGGGAACGATCCAGGGACAAACCGAAAGTTACCCAGACCGGCATTTTGTGGAGTAAACGAAAAGGCGGACGCCTGTGTCCGGACTTTTGCCCATTCATTGCAATAAGATGCAGCTGCAATTGCGCTCAGCTCCGGACAAGTTCAGCCGCGAGCGAGAGATAGTTTGAGTCGTGCCCGGAACTCTTTGCGCCCGGCAGAAATCCCAGCCAATAGCCCCCGAAGAACCAATCGGTCCAACCTTGTATAACCCTTGGAAAAGTGTACAAAAGCGAGACACGTGCCCCAATCCTCGACGCCCAATGTATTCATAATAAAACACCTATCTACCAGCAGTCTGGCGTGCGGCGTGCACTACCCATATGGATGAGTTGGCGGCCCCCGCTCCGGGTCTTAAGAACGGATGCTGTATAGTTAAATGTTTGAACTGCTGCGCCGAAAGAAACTCTCTTTTCGATTTACCGCTCTAACCCTGATTGCCCTGGTCGTGGGGCTCTTCATCTTTGGCTGGGTCTTAACTCGAGGTCTGGGATTGCAAACCCGCGCCCAGGCAGAATGGGAAGCTCGCACTCAGTTAGACAACATTTTCGACAACCTGGAACTGATTGATGAGTTAAGTTCTCAGCAGGTTCGTACTGCCATGACGTTTTTGCAGCTCGAAGCTCGCCGAACGGGTGATTTCCAGGTCAGAGGCTCAGCCTCACTTAACGGTGAGAAAGTTCCAAATTTGGTCCTGGGCTCTTCCTCTCTGGTCGGCAATTATGAACTGGTGGACAGGACCGCCCAGATGACGGGCTGCACGGCAACAATCTTTGTCAAGAACGACAAGGACTTCGTGCGGGTTTCAACCAATATACTGAAACCGGACGGTACCCGCGCGATTGGAACAGTTCTGGATCCAAATGGCCCCGCAATCGCCGCTATCCGGGAAGGCCGCCCGTTCTACGGCGTCGTCGATATCCTGGGTGCTCCCTACATCACGGGCTACGAGCCGGCACGCGATCGAGCGGGCCGAATCATCGCCATTTATTATGTAGGGTATCCCTTGAAAACACTTGCAGGGATGGGCGAGAACATAAAGGAAAGCAAGATTCTCGATCACGGTTTTGTGGCGCTTCTCGACTCTAGTGGTAAAACACTTTTTGAATCAGATGGGGCTGGCGCACTCGGCGCTCACGACCTTTCGTCTCTAGTGAATACGCGGGACTGGATCTATATTTCGAGGTCTTACGACAAGTGGGGATACACTTTCCTCGCCGGCTATCCGCTGTCGGACGTTTCCGACCGGATGGAAAGCATTCGCCTGAAAATCTTCCTCTGTGCGGCCCTGATTGCCTTGACGATTGCCTTGATCCAGGCCTTCCTGATTGCGCGGTTCGTGGTTTCTCCGGTGCGACAGCTGGCAAGCCGGATGCAGGTGGCCGAGCCGAAAACGGCTTTCTCTGGAAATAACGATGATGAAGTCGGGGTCCTGGCTCAGGGTTTTGATTACTTCGTCGCCAAAATTGAAGATCGCGACCGGAGACTTCTCCAGAATCAGCAGAATCTTGAGGAGCAAATCGCTCTGCGAACAGCGGACCTGGTGGCCGCCAACTCCCAGCTGAAACTTCAGGCTGCCGCCCTGCAAGCTGCTGCCAATTCGATTGTAATTACGGACTTGAAGGGAGCAATTGTCTGGACCAACCCCGCATTTACGTCCATTTCGGGCTATTCGGCCGAGGAAGTCCTCGGCAAGAACCCACGCATCTGGAAGTCTGGCCGGCAGGATAAATCGTTTTACGCCAGCCTTTGGGAAACCATTTGTTCCGGAAGAACCTGGCGCGGCGAACTCGACAATCGCCGCAAAAATGGCGCTTTATATACCGAAGAAATGACCATTACGCCCGTAAAATTGCGCTCCGATGAGATCAGCCACTTTGTGGCCATTAAGCAGGACGTCAGTGACCGGAAACGCGCCACGGAGCGCGTTAAGTTCCTTGCCTACTACGACGCGTTAACATCGCTTCCCAATCGAACTCTTCTTCAGGACAGGCTGGAAAAAGCTCTGGCCGGAGCCCGCCGTCGCAAAGAGAAGGTCGCCATCCTGTTCCTCGATCTGGATGGGTTCAAGAACATTAATGATTCGCTCGGACACTCCGTGGGCGACCTTCTCCTGAAGGGAGTAGCGGATCGTTTGCAAAACTGGGCCCGCGAGCAAGATACCGTTTCCCGGGTCGGGGGAGACGAATTCCTGGTCTTGCTCAATGGCGTAAAGGATTTCACCGACGCAGCGGTTGCCGCGGAACGAATTATGGACGCTATGACCGCCGAATTCGTCATTCAGGGTCATCCGCTTAGCATCCGATGCAGCATCGGCATTACCATCTTTCCGGAACACGGCACCGATGGCGAATCCCTTATCAAAAATGCCGATTCAGCCATGTACAGTGCCAAGGAAAGTGGCCGCGACAGCTTTAGGTTTTTCACCGCGGACATGAATGACAAGGCACTAGAGCGGTTGACATTGGAAAACGGCCTGCGAGTGGCTCTGGCCAGGAACGAATTTTTCCTTGTTTATCAGCCTCAAACAAATATTGCCAGTGGAAGCATCATTGGATTCGAGGCGCTGATCCGGTGGCGGCACCCGAAGTTGGGTCTTGTTCCGCCGGACAAGTTCATAAAAATTGCGGAAAATAGTGGCCTCATCATGCCCATCGGCGAATGGGTCCTCAATACGGCCTGCGCTCAGGCCCGCAAATGGCAGGATGATGGCCTTCTCGCCGTTCCCGTCGCCGTGAATGTGTCGGCCGCCCAGTTTCGCCGGGACGGCTTCTGCGAACTGGTCAAAAAAGCCCTGGTCGAAAACGGTCTTGCCCCTCGATTTCTGGAATTGGAATTGACCGAAAGCATTTTGCTTAAGAACGCCGATGCGACGTTGTCAGTCCTGCAGAACCTCAAGGCAATGGGATTGCATCTTGCAATCGATGACTTTGGTACCGGTTATTCCAGCCTCAGCTACCTGCGCCATTTCCCGGTCAGCAAGCTGAAAATCGACCGTTCTTTTATTAAGAATGTCGCGGTGAACGCCGACGATGCCGCAATCGCGATTGCCATCATCAGCATGGCAAAAGGCCTGAACCTCAAGGTGATTGCCGAGGGCGTTGAAGACGAATCGCAAATGTCGTTCCTGAGGGAGCATCAATGCGACGAAATCCAGGGCTATTACTTCAGCAAACCTCTGATGGCCGACCAGGTCGTTGAAATACTTGGCGGCGTTAAGATCCACTGAGCAAAAAATCCTGGCCAACCGCCGGGTGCCCCACGTTCCGGATGGCCTTGTACACCATGCACGGATAATTACACGGACAATTTTCTTGTTGCACTCACAGGCGGAATCGTCGCATCAGCACTTCCAGATATCCTGGCTGCTGCTCTGTAAGCAATGCGCTTTCCTTGACCGTAGGTGCGGACTTGCCGTCGAGTTGCTCCTTCAGTTCTCGCAAGCGCTGCTCGAGTCGCTTTTTTTGTTCTTCGGTCATCCGGGAGCTTTATATCACATGCTAGCCCCGAGGGCTCTGCGTTTCACCACAATCAAGCCGGGTGCCCCACGTTCCGCCTTTTGGTACGTGGGTCTTGGGGTGCTCCGATCCGACTCCCGATTCCCCCTAGAGAAATAAAAAAGGGCCGGAATCCTGGGTTCCGGCCCTGAACCTTCCTAAATTGCTTGCGGTGGGCAGATTGCCTGCCCTGACCGCGAAGGTTGGGTCACTTTGGTCGCTCCGGGTGTGGGGGCTTCGACTCGAAATCAGTGGACAGGCTGAGTTCTTTCCAGAACCTTGCTTCCTCCAGGCGTGCGAGGTCGTTTTTCTCCGCCCCGTTGTACGCATCGCTGCCGAGCAACAGCCGCAATGGAGGTCTCTGTTCCAGCGTCAGTCGCACAATCGCTTGAGCCGCCTTTTTCGGATCACCGGGCTGCTTACCGTTGTAGTCACGTTGAAACCTGGCGGTTGCTCCAACAGTCGAGTCGTAGTCGGGATTTCCTTCACTCAGTTTGGTGGAACTGCCGGCGAAGTCCGTACGAAAGCCACCCGGCTCAACAATCGTGACCTTGATGCCCAGCGGCGCCACTTCGCGCGACAACACTTCTGAGAAACCCTCGACACCCCATTTCGCAGCCGAATAGGGCCCACGTCCTGGAGGTCCGATCCTTCCGCCCACCGACGAAAACTGAACAAAATGACCGGCTTTCCTTTGGCGAAAGTACGGAAGAGCGGCCTTCGTCACGATGATTGTCCCGAAGAGATTCGTTTCGATTTGTGCGCGAAAATCCGACATCGGCGTGTCTTCGATGGACGACAGATTGCCGTATCCAGCGTTGTTGATAACAACCTCCAGCGAGCCAAAGGCGCCGATCGCGGCCTTCACGGCGCTCGCTGCCGCGGACTCGTCGGTCACGTCCAGCGCGAAGAGCTTGATCTGGTCGCCGTAGCGCTCCGACAGGTCACGTAGAGACTCGATGTCCCTCGCGGTCGCCAGCACTTTATTGCCCGCCGCAAGGCCCGCTTCGACAATCGCGCGACCCAGGCCGCGAGAACTGCCCGTCACTAACCAAACTTGCGCCATTCTTCCTCCTATGATTCGCAATCGGTTCCTCAGGATATAAGAACTCATTGCGAGACAGAAGTCGGGGACCCCAAAATCGACACTTGACATCTGCGGATAATCCACTACCATACGGTTGTGGATAGGCTGGATACAACATTCGCCGCTCTCTCTGATCCAACCCGCCGGGCGATGATCGAACGCCTCTCCCATGGGCCTGCCTCTGTGCATGGATTGACCGAACCGTTTGCCCTCTCGCAGCAGATGATTTCAAAACACATCGCCTACCTGGTGCGGGCGCGGATTGTGATCAAGACGAAGCGTGGAAGAGAGAGCGTGTGCACGCTCAGACCAGAGGCGATCAAGACAGTCAGCGACTGGGCGACCAACTATCGCCGATTCTGGGAAGAGCGTTTCGACAAGTTGGATTTGGTTTTGAATCAAATGAAAAAAGCGGAGGTCAGAGATGGCAAAAAACACGGTTAACGAAAAAGAGCGGATGGTGATCACCAGGATCTTCGATGCCCCACGCGCATTGGTTTGGGAGGCATGGACAAATCCGAAATATGTGATGCAGTGGTGGGGGCCGAACGGTTTTACTGCGCCGGTTTGCAAGATCGATTTTCGCGTGGGAGGAAAATTTCTCTTCTGCATGAAATCGCCGGACGGGCAGGAGGGCTGGAATGGCGGGGAATACCACGAGATTGTTCTGTACGAGAAGATCGTTTACTCCATGTACTTTGCCGACTCGAAAGGAAACAAGATTGATCCTGCGGAGCATGGAATCGAACATGAGGCCATAGACGACGCGCGCGACGTGGTTATTTTTGAGGACTATGGAAACGGCCAGACGAAACTCACCATGATTGGCAATGAAACCATGGAAGACGCAAAGAACAGCGGGCAGTTCGAGGGTTGGAATGAAACATTCGATAAAGTTGCCGCAGTTATCGCGCAGCTAGCGAAGGCGAAATAAGAAGCTGGAGTTTTGATGATCGTCCCGCACGAGATATAGCCAAGGCCAGCGGCGGAGGCCCAGTTAGAACGGGCTTCCCGTCGCTTGCAATGGTTAGCAGGGAAGGACAAGAAAGCTGGAAAATTCAGAACTTTACTTCCAAATTGCCGAAAAGGAAAAAGATATGAAACAAATATTTATGAAATCTAATTGTTTCAAATCGGTTTTATTGATTACGATGCTTTTGTTTGCAGCATTTAAGTCTAACGGGCAACAACTCAAACCTGCGGAAAGTGGCTATGCACCCGTCAACGGCATCAAGGTTTATTACGAAGTGTACGGTGAAGGCAAGCCTTTAGTCCTGCTGCACGGAGCTTTTTACACCATAGAGTTGAACTGGGGGCAGTTAATTCCTGAATTAGCAAAGACCAGGAAAATAATTGCCATTGAATTTCAGGGGCACGGGCACTCGCCATATTCCGATCGAAAATTGGATATTGTTACGTTCGCGAGAGACGTGGAAGGAGTAATGAATTACCTGAAAATTGATAGTGCCGATGTAGCGGGATATAGCATGGGTGGCTCTGTAGCTTACCAATTTGCCGTACTATGCCCTAAACGATTAAATAAATTGGTAATCATTTCCTCTACTTATAAAAGTGGTGGGTGGCTACCTATAACGAACGCAGGCCTCAAAGATTTGAAACCTGAAATGTTCGATAACACGCCAATAAAGACGGCATACGATGCAGTAGCACCTGATAAAACGAAATGGACAAATTTTGTAAAACAGATGATTGATTTCGCCGGGGTGCCATTTAACTGCGGAGACTCCAATATTGCGAAAATTACTGCACCTGTATTGATCATTTCTGGCGACAATGACGGCACGGATAAGATTGAATTGATGAAAACATATCAACTGCTTGGCGGTGGGGTTGCTGCTGATTTACAACCAATGCCAAAATCGCATTTGGCAATTGTTCCTTCGCAAAGCCATGTGGGCCTGATGATGCAAACGAAAACAATCTTGGGTTACCTTGACGATTTCTTGAAGTAAAACATTGGGGCGGTGTCAATTTGGCCAGCCAACGCCATGCGGAAGTGTTGCGTTGGCGTTCCGAGGCGGCGGGTGCCCCACATTCCGCCTTTTGGTACGTGGGTCTTGGGGCGCTCCGGCCGTTTCTGCTTTTCTATCCTTCAAAACAAAAAGCCCGGACGCCTGCGTCCGGGGTTTACATCTTAAATTGGTTGCGGGGGGCAGATTTGCCTGCCCTGAGCAAAGCGAAAGGGAACTGACGACCTTCGGCCCTCGCATCCCGCGGACGACGCGGGATTCGCAATAAAAAAGACAGCCGACTCTTGGGTTTCTCCTTGCCTGGAAACAAAAAAGGGCCGGAATGAGAGATTCGGGCGGCTCCTTCGTATTGCAGCGTCATTTCTTGCACGAATTATCGCGGCGATTATTCTAATTGGAATTGTTGTCATCACTCTTCTGTTGCTTGTGCCGCAGCACTAAAAACCACTTGTCCGGTAACGGCGTTAATCAAGCAGATGGCATTTTCACCTCTGAAATAACGGATCCCGCTCGCATCCGAGCCATTGACATGAAAACGGTCGCGTCCTAAGATGCGCGGCCAAGAAGGGTTAACTCCCCATCGCAGGTCTCAGATTAGAGTTCCTGCCCCCCGGAAGTAGGTAGCAAATTTCTGACGGAGGTCAATCCGATGAAAATTCGGTCATTCCATGCGTGGATGAGTTTGCCAACTTGTATCTTTTGGATTTGCCTGTCGGTACAGATTTCGGCAGCACAGCAACGCAGCACTGCTCCAAAGATTCGCACCTATTACGTTGCCGCCGATGAAGTCGCCTGGGACTATGCGCCAGACGGGCGCGATGACGCCATGGATCATCCCTTTGATGATTTCGAGAAGAAGTATGTGGAATCCGGCCCTCACAGAATTGGCCGCATCTACAAAAAGGCGATTTACCGCGAGTATACCGACGAGACCTTTTCGAAGATGAAGCCGCGGCTCCCAGAAGAACAATATCTTGGCCTTCTCGGCCCCATACTGCGCGGAGAGGTCGGGGATACGATCAAGGTGGTGTTCAAAAACAACGGGACGCGGCCGTTCAGCATGCACCCTCACGGTGTTTTCTATCAGAAGGATTCAGAAGGCTCCTCCTATAGCGACAACAGCTCCCCGACGGATAAGGTCGGAGGTGGGGTGCCGCCGGGCTCCACTCACACGTACATCTGGAAGATTCCCGGGCGCGCCGGTCCGGGGCCGAGCGATCCCAGTTCCATTGCCTGGCTTTACCATTCTCATTGCGATGAAATGCGCGATGTGGCTTCCGGACTTGTTGGCGCCATTGTCGTGACGGCGCGCGGCAAAGCGCGCCCCGATGGTCGTCCCGTTGATGTAGACCGGGAATTCGTGAACCTGTTTGTTGAGTTTAATGAGAATCTGAGCTGGTATATCGATGATTCCATCAAGACGTATACTTCCGATCCGCATGGCGTGAACAAGACGGAGTTCAATCTTGATGGCCCCGACGGGACGGTCAGCCCTTTCACCGGCACGGCGTTTGTGAATGTCAATTGGCGCTGGTCCATCAACGGTTACCTATTCGGGAACCAGCCCATGATGTCAATGAAGAAGGGCGATCGCGTGCGCTGGTATGTGGGCACGATTGCCGACTTCAACAATGCGCACACGCCCCACTGGCATGGCAACACGGTGATGCGCTACGGACGCCGCGTTGACGTAATTGCGATTGGTGCGGCAGAAATGGAAACCGTAGATATGATTCCGGATGACCCGGGTATTTGGCTCTATCACTGCCACTTCAGCGAGCACATGGCCGCCGGCATGGTTACCCGCTACGAAGTCAAGCCATAGGGCAGGTTGTAGGTGAAGGCCGGGTGCCGGGTGCCCCACGTTCCGCCTTTTGGTACGTGGGTCTTGGGTTCCTCCGGCGTTTCCTAATGCTCTCGCCCCGAAAACGAAAGGCCGGGCGCCTGTGCCCGGCCCGCAAGTCTTCAAATGGTTGCGGGGGGCGCAGATTTGAGCCCTCGAATCCCGCGTCGTCTGCGGATTCGCCTAAAAGAAGACAGCCCGACTCTTGGGTTTCTCCTCGCCCAAAAACAAAAAGGGCCGGAATCCTGGGTTCCGGCCCAAAACTTCATCAATTGGTTGCGGGGGTCAGATTTGAACTGACGACCTTCGGGTTATGAGCCCGACGAGCTACCAGGCTGCTCCACCCCGCACAACCACTATATCCGAGCAGCCAAATTCCGTCAAACTTGCCCCGAATCGCCCGTCTTTCCTGAATTCCCAGATTTCCGATCGCAGCTCACCACGTCGTATACGAAGTCCCGTCACTCCCGTTCTGTTCGCACCCCGAATGCACATCATCCACGCCCGTGCTGGTCTGCTCCGGGCTCAACACGGTATCCCCGATATGCGTCACCCAGTCTTTCGCATGACAAACTGGATCAATCGGCACCTCGCGCAGGTAGTGCGCATCCACCAGATCATCCAGCGACTGCGGCGCCTGCTGCTTATCCAATGTGTAGTTATCAATGGCCTGCCGCATCGTCTGCAGGTCCTGCTTCAGCACCGATTCCCGCGCCTTCTTCACCGTCTTGTCGTAAATCACCGCGGCTATGCCAATCAGAATCGAGATGATCATCATTACGATCATCAACTCAAGTATGGTAAATCCCCGCGCGCCCCGGCGGACCGGCTTCCTCTGCCCCGCAAACCGCTCCGCGCTGAAAAATCCCCTCATTCCGTCACCTTCGGTTCACAACCTACCAATCCGAATATTTCGTTCCATCCAGCGCCGTACCCGTGGACTTCGAATACACGTCGAACACATTTTTCCCGCCCCAGCTCGTCGAATCCGGATCGTCCTGCACCGACCGCATTCCCCATTCCACCCGCCCGGTCATAGGATCCTTCGGAACGCGCCGCAGAAACCGCATATTTTTCCCCGCCGCTCCCGAACCGCCAACCGACACGCCCTTCACCAGTGTATCCAGATCCGGCGGATACCCCTCGCTCCCCAGTTCCACCCGGATCTTCTGCTGGTCCGCCAGGTCCTTATATTTGTCGATAGCCTGCCGCATCTCGCGTAGATCCAGCCGCAACTCCCTCTCCCGCTCGCGGACCACCGTAAACCGCGCAATCGGCAAAGCCATGGAGGAAAGAATCAGCAGAATCGTGCACGCAATAATCAACTCCAGCAGAGTCATCCCTGCTTCTGCTGATTTTCTGGGCTTTCGCTGTATGGAAATGGCCTCAACCTCCGTTAGATACGACGTCTTATTGCACGCGGAGCGTTGCTTCGCTGGTCACCAGCGGAATCGGCCGTTGCTGGGAATCCTTCGCATTCACCTGGACAATCGAAAGGTTCGTCGTGCCCGGTGCCAGGGCCTTCACCACCACGCCCAGCAGCGTGCCGGTTCCGTTCACTCCCGGCGTGTTCGGTTGCCGCGTCGCGGATATAATCGCCTGGCCGTGCTCCTTGTCCACGCGCTGCACCAGCGCAATCTCCTGCGATCCGCCGGAGAGGAATCCTCCGTGCCGCACTTCCTCAATGCTGATGATCGCCTGGTTGTATTGCAGCAGCATCGGAACGCTGAACAGGTCGTTCACATTTTCCACCACCACTCCGATGGTCGCGGTCTGCCCCGGCGCCAGGTTCATCGCCGCCGGCTCAAAATGGATTCGCGGTCCGCTGGTCTGCGCCTGCGGCACGGCCGGAGTGTTCATGGGCTGCGTGTTGGTCTGCGGAACCGCAACCGGTGCAACCGGATTCTGTGCAGGCGCCCCCGGCGCCGCGGGACTCGGATTCGCCACAGGAGTCTTGATGTCCATCTCGCGCTTCACGCCGGGATACGTCTCCGTCCCCGAATAAATCGCGCGAAGGTTCGCCCGCGTCCAGTCGGGCATCCTCACGATGCGTGGAATCAGCACGATCAGGTTCTCATTTTCCTGCCGCTCCACGTTGTCGGTCGAAAACAGGTACCGCATGATGGGCACTTTCGCCAGGCCCGGCCAGCCGTTCAGTGTTTTCGAGTCCACCCGCTCGAACAATCCGCCCAGGATGCTCACTTCGCCTTCCTTCAAGCGGATTTCATGTTCGATTTTGCGCTGGCTGATGATCGGCTGCTGAATGCCGCCAATCGTGGATTGTCCGGTGACGGAGGAAACTTCCACCGAAATCTTCAGGCTGATGTCGCGGTTCGCGTGCACGTGCGGTGTAATGTCCACGTTCACACCGACGTCAATGTATTGGAACTGTGTGTTCACCAGCGGGTTCACAAACCCCGCGCCCGCTGTGGATCCCACGCCGACGCCCGCCTGAAAACTGCCCGTCGCCACCGGCACGCGGTCGCCGACGCGCAGCTTCGCCGGCTGCCCGTCAATCGCTCGAATCTCCGGATTGTCAATAATCTTGGTCGAGGTGTCCGTCAGCACGAAATTCGCGGTGGCCCCCGGCAGCGTCAGCACCACATCATTTTGGTTCAGATGGGTCAACTGGCTCAGCGACACCGTTCCCGGAGTAGTGTTCGAGTTGTTCGAGGTGCCCGTCCCATTGTTATTGTTGTTGTTATTGTTGTTCGTGCTGGCGTTCGGATTGATTGCGATTGAAGCGCTCTGCCCCGGCAGAATACCCAGATTCCTCAGCTTGTCCGTGCGCGCCTGCAGCACTTCCATCTGGATAACCACTTCCGGCTTGGCCTTATCAATGTCCCGGATGATTTTCTCCGCCAGCGCGATCTTGTCCGGCGTATCGCGGATAATGATCGCGTTCTGCGCGTTCACCTGCTGGATCCGCTTCAAGTCCAGCAACTGCCTCAACCCCGTCGTAATTTCCGTCAGGTCCTGCGCGATCGCCACGTTGCTCAGGTAAAACGTCCGCACCACCTGCTCTTCGTAATCGCGCCGTTTCTGCGTGTTGTCCGGCACGATCATGATGATGTTTTCCGTCACCGGCTTCCAGAAACCCTTGCTCTGCAGGGAAACAATATCCAGCGCTTGCTCCAGCGTCACGTTGTTCAAATCCACTGAAATTCGCCGCGCCTGCAAGTCCGGGTCATAAATAACCGTGAGCCCGGCTAGCTTCCCGATCGTGTCAAACACCACCTTGATATCGTTGGACATCCGCAAATTGATCGGCGCGCGCGAAAGCGGCTTCAGTTCCGGCGGCTCCGAGGCAAGTCCCGGCTGGCCATTCTCCATCAGCGGTTGATCCTGCGGCTGCGATGCCTGCGCCTGCTCCGCAATCATCTGCAAGGTCTTTTTCAATTCCTGGTCCGCGGCCGTGCTGGAGGGGTCCATGATCTGCGCCCGCTGGAACTCCGAAACCGCCGCTTGCAGGTCGCCCTTATCCCGCAGTTTCAGCCCTTTTTGGACATGCGCCGCCCCGGCCTCGAACCTCGATTGATCCAGTCCAATCTTGTAATTCACGTTGTGGGGGTCGGACTTCGTCGCCTTCAGGTAGTAGTCCACCGCGGCGTCGTAGTCCTTAAGGTCCATCGCATGACGCGCTTCCTTGTAGTCGTGCTTGTCCTTCGGACAACCCGCTGCAAACACCGTCAAGGCAACCAGGACGGCAACCTTACACCATCGGCTCATGTACTCTCCGGAACCTCGACGCAGGGCAAGCCGAGTATTTACTTGCTCATGGAGTCTAGCATCGGCTTCCACAGCCCGGCAAGCAGGTGGATTCTCTAACGCGTGCTCCTTAGACCGTCCCATGCGCCAGTCCCCCAGTCTTTCCTCTTACGGGTGGCCGGTCGCTGGGAAGGAGCCCGCCCGGTGGGGCAGCCGTTCCGGACATCCGTATTAGACGCTTCATCAGGTAAAATAAAAGATTGTGACCAAGCCGACCAAGCAACCCGGGAAGAGCCCCAGCAAGGCCAAGGATTCGAAGGAGCCGCGCGAAAAAATTGTCGCGCAGAACCGCTCCGCCTCGTACAACTACCACATCCTCGAAAAGATGGAAGCGGGACTCGTCCTCCACGGCACCGAAGTGAAAGCCCTCCGCGAAGGCAAGGCCAACATCCGCGACGCCTACGTGGACTTCAAGCCCAGCGGCCCCTTCCTCGTCAACGCTCACATCGCCCAGTACATGCCCGGCGGCCCGTGGAATCACGAACCTCTCGGTGAACGCAAGCTGCTTCTTCACAAACGCGAAATTCATAAATTTTCAGTCCGCACCGAATCCAAAGGTTTAACCGTCATTCCTCTGCGCATCTATTTCCGCAACGGCCGCGCCAAAGTCGAAATCGCCCTGGCCCAGGGCAAAAAATCCTGGGACCGCCGCCAGGACGAGCGCGACAAGGATGCCCGCAGGGAAGCGGACCAAGCTCTCTATCGCAACCGGAGGCGATAATCTCATCATGCAAATCACACTCGAAACAAAGCCGTTTGCTGCACTCGAAACCGACGCTCTCGTCACCTACGTTTTCGAAAATGGCGATGTAGCCCAGGGACGCGCCGCCGAACTCGACAAAAACACCGGCGGCCTGCTTTCGCGCCTCTCCAAAAGCGGCGAACTCACCGGCAAATCTCTCGAGACCACCCTGCTCCACTCTCCCGCTGGCCTGAAAGCCGCCCGCCTGCTCCTCGTCGGGGCAGGGAAGCGCGAGCAATTTAACCCCGCCACTCTCCGTAAAGTTGCTGGCGTCGCCCTGCGCTATTTGAAGGCTCGCGGCGTCCACAAGGTTGTCTTCCTTGTGCGTGAAAGTAACGCCAACGAAGACGTCGCTCAGGCCGTCACCGAAAGCGCTATTGTCGCCGATTTCGAAACCGACAAGTACAAGACCGACAAGAAAAATGACAAATTTATCGAAAGTTTTACAATCGCCGGCTTCAGCGACGCCGAAAAAGCCGCTGGTGAGAAGGGCATCGCGCGCGGCCGCATCATCGGCGACTCCCAGAATTTCACCCGCGATCTCGTCAACGAGCCTTCCAACAAGTTGACGCCGAAGATTCTCGCCGAAAAAGCCGAAGCCATGGCCAGGGAAGCCGGCCTCGCCGTCGAAATCCTCGACGAAAAGAAAATCGCCGCACTCAAAATGGGCGCGCTGCTCAGCGTCGCGCAGGGCAGCGTCGAACCGCCGCGCATGATCGTCATCACCTATACGCCCGCAAATCCCAAACCCGGCGCTCCCGTGATCGGCCTCGTCGGCAAAGCCGTCACCTTCGACACCGGCGGCATCTCCATCAAACCCGCCGACGGCATGGAAAAAATGAAGTACGACATGGCCGGCGGCGCCACCATGCTCGGCATCATGCGCGCCGTTGCAGGCCTGAAGCCCAACGTTAAAGTGATCTGCGTCGTTCCTTCCACCGAAAACATGCCCGGCGGAAAAGCTCAAAAGCCCGGCGACATCCAAACCGCCATGTCCGGCAAAACCATCGAAGTCCTCAACACCGACGCCGAAGGCCGCCTCATCCTCGCCGACGGTGTCCACTACGCCAAACAACTGGGCGCCACGCATCTCGTGGATGCCGCCACCCTCACCGGCGCCATCGTCGTCGCTCTCGCCAACATCAACGTCGGCGTCTTCGGCTCCGACCAAGCCTGGACCGACAAGCTTCTCGCCAGCGCCAAAGCCGCCGGCGAAAAAATGTGGCAGATGCCCATGGACGACGAATACCGCGAATTCATCAAGGGCAGCTTCGCCGACATCCAGAACATCGGCAGCGGCAAAGGCGGCGGCTCCATCACCGGTGCCTGGTTCATCCGCGAATTCGCCGGCGATACCCCCTGGATCCACCTAGACATCGCCGGCACCGCCTGGAACGACGATGCCAAGCCCTGGCTCGCCAAAGGCCCCACCGGCGTAGCCCTCCGCACCCTAATCCACCTGATCCAATCCTTCTAAAAATCTTGTAGGGGCGGCTTAAGGCCGCCCTCTTGGGTTTTCTTTCTTCGTGGCACAGGCACTCTTGCCTGTGCTCTTGGAATTGCCTTTTCCTTTTCCGTCATCCCGACCGAAGTGGCCGGCCTTTTCCTCCGCGCCGTCCCCGGCGCGCCGGCCACGGAGCGGAGGGACCATGGCAACCAGCGCTTCAACTCGCAACTCGATGAAACGACCGGCCTCTCTTCGCCGCCTGCTATCTGATCGCCTCTTCCTCTTACTGATTACTGATTACTGATTACTGATCACTGATTACTCTTGCCGCGCACTGACCATCGCCACAGCCTCCCCCAAACCCATTTGCCCAACCCCGCTCCCCGGAATACAATCTCCCTCGGAGACCCCAATGCCCGATCAACTCGTAATCGCTGGCCGCGCCTTCAACTCCCGCCTCATCGTTGGCACCGGCAAATACCGCAGCTTCCACGAAATGGCCCGCGCCCACGCCGCTTCCGGCGCCGACATGGTCACCGTCGCCGTCCGCCGCGTCAATCTCACCGACAAAACAAAAGAATCCCTCCTCGACTACATCGACCGCGAAAAAATCTTCATCCTCCCCAACACCGCCGCCTGCTATTCCGCCGACGAAGCCATCCGCACCGCACGCCTCGCCCGCGAAGTCGGCCTCTCCAACTGGATCAAGCTCGAAGTCATCGGCGACGAAAAAACTCTCTTCCCGGACACCGAACAACTCATCCAAGCCACAAAAGTTCTCGTCAAAGAAGGCTTCGTAGTCCTTCCCTACACCAACGACGACCTCATCGCCGCCCGCAAACTCATTGACGCAGGCGCCGCCGCCGTCATGCCCCTCGCCGCCCCCATCGGCTCCGGCCTCGGCATCCAGAATCCTGCCAATCTCCGAATCCTTCGCGAACGCATCACCGAAGTCCCCATGATCGTAGACGCCGGCGTAGGCACCGCCTCCGACGCCGCTATCGCCATGGAGCTCGGCGCCGATGGCCTCCTCATGAACACCGCCATCGCCGAAGCCGCCGACGCCTCCCTCATGGCCGAAGCCATGCGCGACGCCGTCATCGCCGGCCACAAAGCCCACCTCGCAGGCCGCATGCCCAAGCGCCTCTACGCTTCCGCCTCCAGCCCCCTAACCGGCGTCGTCCGCTA
>DASSGJ010000038.1:0-3272 GCA_035693545.1 Candidatus Acidiferrum sp. | reverse complement strand
TTGCCGCCCCCGGCGCACGACATCCAGAAAGCCGGAGGCCTTCAGTAATGCGCGCCATTCGCATGTTCACCGCATTCTTCGCTCTTGCCGCCGCCTCCGCCGCGTTCGCTCAGGCTCCCGCCGACAACGATCACACCCTGCAAGCCATGAAGGACGAAATGGCCCGCGCTAAATCGCGCCTTGAACTGCAGATTCCAAAGCTCGACAAGCCCGTGCGTCCTTACTACATCGAATATCGCCTGCTCGATCTGGATATCCGCGAGGTCGTCGCCGAGTACGGTGCGCTGGTCACCTCCGCGCACAACCGCAGCCGGGTGATGAATGTCTCCGCGCGCGTTGGCGATTACAAGCTGGACAGTTCGAACTTCATCAGCGACGAGGGATTCCGCGGCTTCATCGGGCCGTCCGGCACCGTCGGCATTGATCGCGATTACGATTCGCTCCGCCAGGATCTGTGGATCGCCACCGACCAGGCGTTCAAGGAAGCGGTGGAAACCTACTCTCGCAAAGAAGCGTACCTCAGCAGCCTGGCGCGCCAGTCCGACATCGACGATTTCTCACACGTCCAGCCGGTTCAGCATATTGAACCGCTGGTCGCTCCGGATTGGACCAGCCGCAATTGGGATCAGGAAGCCCGCGACTCCTCCGCGGCTCTTCGCGCGTTTCCCAAAATTTACGAATCGAAAGTCACCTATTATCTCGTGTTCACCACCGAATACTTGCTGACCAGCGAAGGCACGGAGATTCGCGCGAACCACTCCTTCGCGGGGATTGAATCGGGCCTCACCTCGCTGGCCGACGACGGCATGCAGGTGAATAATTTCTATGCGACGTATGTGCCGCGGCCCGCGGATCTTCCCGGTCCGGATGCGGTCCGTAAAGCACTCAACGTCGCCGGCACCGAACTCATGGGAATGCGTGCCGCTCCGCCTGCCCCGGATTACACCGGCCCGGTGCTTTTCGAGCCTCGCGCCGCGGGCGCGCTCCTCGCCGAAGTGTTGACACCGTCGCTCGGCGGTGCGCGTCCGCCGCTCGCGTTTCAGCCCGTTGTGGAGCAGTTGATGAGCAGCCTCGGCGGTCGCAGCGACTGGAGCGGCAAGGTCGGCACGCGCGTTCTTCCGACGGGTGTCACTCTCATGGATAACCCCGCGGCTACTGATTACAAAGGCGCGCTGCTCGTCGGCGGATACGCCATCGATCAGGAAGGCGTTCCCGGTGAGAAGGTCACCGTGGTGGATGAGGGCAAACTGAAAAACCTCCTCATGTCTCGGCGCCCCGGCCCCGACTTTGAAAAGTCCAATGGCCACGGACGCAGCTCTTTCCTCAGCGATTCCCGGCCGGTGATGAGCAATCTGTTTTTTTCCTCTTCGGAAGCGGTTTCGAAAGAAGAATTGAAGAAAAAGTTCCTCGACTCCTGCCGCGCGGAAAAACTGGACTACTGCATCGTTGTCCGCCAGATGGATAACCCGTCGCTTAGCCTGCTGCACCAGGAGGATTTCAGCGAACTCCTGGCCAGTTTTGGCGGCAATGCGGCCACCGATCGCCTCCCGCTTGTCGTTTATAAAATTTATCCGTCCGACGGTCATGAAGAAATCGTGCGTGGGGCCCGCATCAGCGGCTTCAGCCCGCGCATGCTCCGCAACATTGAAGGCATCGGGAACGACAGCGCGGTGTTCAACTACATGCAGAATCAGACCGCCGGTGTTGCCGGCACGGCCTTGGCCGCCTTCGGCACGGCCCAGAACGGCTTGCCAGCCTCGGTCATTGCGCCCTCGCTGTTCTTCGGAGAAGTGGAAATACGCGGCGCTCGCGGAGAACCCAAGCACTTGCCGCTGCTTCCGGAACCTCCCATGACCGCCAAGGGCTCGTTGTAACCTTTTCCGCGCGCGCTTCTCCCATAAGGCAGGCGTAGTCCTTCCGGACTACGCCCGTTACGCCGTTCGGAGGCATCTCCATGGATTCCAATCGCCGCGCATTTCTTGCTGGTTTGGGCGGCCTGACGGCTGGCTCGCTGCTGCTCTGGACCGTCCGCCGGGAACTTTCCGGTTCAGGCTCGCGCGTTTCCGCCGACTCCAACAGTGGCCCCGTAAAAATCGTTCAGTTTGACGACACAGGGAAAAAACTTGGCGTGGTCACGCTGCCGAAGGTCGTGAAGAGCGACGAAGAATGGCGCAAGCTGCTCAATTCCGAGCAGTATCAAGTCACGCGACACGCTGCCACCGAGCGCCCGTTCCATAACGAGTATTTCGAAAATCACGCCAAGGGTCTCTACCGCTGCATCTGCTGCAACAATGCGCTCTACACTTCGGACACAAAGTTTGAGTCGGGCACCGGCTGGCCCAGCTTCTGGGCGCCCATCGCCAAGGAAAATATCTTTGTGTCCACCGACAACAGCCTCGGCATGGTCCGCGACGAAGTCTCCTGCCGCCTCTGCGACGCCCATCTCGGCCATGTCTTCGACGACGGCCCCCAGCCTACGGGTCTCCGCTACTGCATGAACTCGGCCTCACTCCGCTTCGTAGCAACCAAGAAATCTTGATCGGCTGGTGCGAGGCTTTTCCTTGCCTCATTCTTCGTTTCTTCAGGCGCCTTTAGGGATCACCTTTCGCGGTGCGCATTAGCGCTGCGAATGTTTTTACGGGGCGGGCTGCCGCTTTCGAATTCACCGTTCAGCATCCCTGCGCCACATGTTGTAGTCTTACTCCATGGTCCTTTCCCAAGGCCTGCGCACCGCCATCCAGGAAAAGAAGCGCGCCGCCCTGCTGAGCATTGGCTCCGCCACCCTCCTGCTTTGCCTGAAAACCTTCCTGGTCATCCGCACCGACAGCCTCGGTATCCTCTCCGAAGCGCTGCACTCCGGCCTCGACCTCGTCGCCGCCGTCATCACGTTTCTTTCCGTGCGCGTTTCCGACCGGCCCGCCGACGAACGCCATCCCTACGGCCACGGCAAGTTTGAAAATTTTTCCGCGTTTATCGAAACCGGCCTGCTCATCCTTACCGCCGTCTACATCGTCTACGAAGCCTTCCATCGCCTGTTTTTCCACTCCGTGCATATCCAGCCGAGCGTCACTGCCATCGTCATTCTACTGATCGCCCTCTCCATTGATATGACCCGCGCCCGAACGCTCAACGTCGTCGCCAAGCGCTACTCCAGCGAAGCTCTTGAAGCCGACGCCCTGCACTTTTCTACCGATGTCTGGAGCACAATTGTTGTCATCTTGGGCGTCGCCCTTGTCTGGGCCGGCAACGTCTGGAATCTTCCCTGGCTTGTT
>DASSGJ010000037.1:0-29415 GCA_035693545.1 Candidatus Acidiferrum sp. | reverse complement strand
CACGCATAGCACCCATCAAAATAATTCGTGGGGCGACACGGACCGCTACCGGTTAACGTGAATAGGTGAGGACTTTTCGGGCACCCGGCCCGGCAGAAGGCCCGCAGAAGCGGGCCGCGCATAGGCCTTCCAGGAGAAGGCGCAAGGCACATAGAAAGAGGAGACAAACCCTATGGTTAAGCAATATCTACTGGCGAGCGATTTCGACCAGACCTTGAGTTTCAACGATTCCGGCGTGGCATTGAGCGAGTTAATCGGATTCCACGGTTTTCACGACAAAGTGAAAGGCCTGTCTGAAATGAATCTCGTGCAGCAGGGCGCCGAGCTCTCTTATTTGATTCTCCACGATCCGGATTTCCGGCGAGTGCGCCGCGAACACCTGATCCAGACGGGCAAGAAGATCCGGTTGAAGCACGACGTGGACCTGTTTGCGCGTTCGCTGGAGAACCTCTCAGACGGATACAAAATTTCGTTTTACGTGATTTCCGCGGCGCCGGTGGAGATTATCCAGTCGGCGCTGGAGGGGATTGTTCCGCCAGAAAACATTTTCGGGACGAGGTTCCGGTACAACGAAGCGACCGGAGAAGTTGATTCGATCGTAAGGGCTTCCGCGGGTTGGGGGAAGATTACGGTTCTCGAGGAATTGCGAGCGAGCCTTGGCATCAGCCACGACCGTATCATTTACATGGGCGACGGCAGTTCGGACTTGCCGGTGATGATGCACGTGAACCAGTATGACGGGCTTACGATCGCGGTGTCGGAGGCGAAGTTCATCTCGCGAGTCGCGCGGCGAACGGTGCTTAGCGACAACGCCATGAGCGTGCTGGTGCCGGTGCTCGAAGAGGTGCTGCACTGGGATTCTCCCGAGATCCGACGATTTTTCGCGTCGCGTGGATTGGTGCTGCGCGAATGGGACAAAATGCGCACCGACATGCTTACGATCGAGGAGAACTCAGTGCCGAGTACGACGGCGGCTGTGCAGTGAAACAGAGCAGATAGAAGATAGAAATTAGAAAATAGAAAATTGCACCCTCATCCCTCGCACGCATTTTTCGCGTGTGAGGGATTTTTTTGATGAGTTGGAAAGCAGGAAATCCTGCTTCAAATTGCCGGGACGGGAGAGAGGTTGGTCTTTTGTCTGGGTTCGGGTGAACCATGGAGCTTTTTGTTATGCTGGATTTTTGAGGAGGGTGAGATGGGGCGGAAGAATATTCTGATGCTGGTGGGAGACTACGTTGAGGATTATGAGGTGATGGTGCCGTTTCAGGCGCTGCTGATGGTGGGGCACTCGGTTCATGCGGTCTGTCCGGGCAAGAAGTCGGGCGAGGTGGTTCGCACGGCAATTCACGACTTCGAGGGCGATCAAACCTACTCGGAGAAGCGCGGGCACAATTTCGCGTTGAATGCGACGTTCGATACAGTGAAGGCCGAGGATTACGATGCGCTGGTGATTCCCGGTGGACGCGCGCCGGAATATATCCGGCTGAACCCGAAAGTTCTCGATATTGTGCGGCACTTTGCAAACGCGAAGAAACCGATAGCGGCGCTGTGCCATGGCGCACAGGTGTTAGCCGCAGCGGGAGTGTTGCAGGGCAAGAAGTGCAGTTGCTATCCAGCGGTATCGCCGGAGGTCGCATTGGCAGGCGGAACTTTTGCGGACGTGGCAATGACGGAGGCCATTGTGGACGGGAATCTGGTCAGCGGACCCGCCTGGCCTGCGCATCCGGCATGGCTTGCGAAATTCCTGGGGGTGCTGGGGACGCGCATCGAGGCCTAAGCCGCTCTGGCGGCGGCGAGTCCGCCGGGGAATCGAACGCAAAATTTTGATTGGTTTATTCGAATAATTGAATGCTTTGTTGGCCCTTCCTAAAACTCATCGCAACGTCCATAATCATCTGTTTTGCTAATCCAGACTGAGGCGAGCAGGGCACCATGGCGAATATCAACGTAAAAAAAGGCGTGATTGGAATCCTTACGGGAGGCGGCGACGTGCCGGGGTTGAATCCCGCGATTCGCGCAGTCACCTTTCGCGCGCTTCGAGAAGGTTACGAAGTCATTGGCATTCGCCGTGGATGGGCCGGGCTTGTGGACATGGTCCGCGACGAAAAGCACGATAATTCGAACAATTTTCAACGGCTGACGGAGGACGTGGTAAACCGGGCCGGCCGCACCGGCGGAACTTTCCTGCATTCTTCGCGCACAAACCCCGCGCGCGTCAGCAAGAGCAGCGTGCCGGATCACCTGAAAGGCCAGTACAACGCCGAGAAGAACGATTTGACTCCTGAAGTGTTGAAGAATCTGGCCTGGCTGGGCATTGAATACATGATCCCGATCGGTGGCGACGACACGCTCAGCTACGGCGTCCGTTTATATCAGGAAGGCGTGCGCGTGGTGGCCATCCCGAAGACGATGGACAACGACGTGCCCGGGACGGATTACTGTATCGGGTTCAGCACCTGCATCACGCGCACCATCCAGATGACCAACGCCCTGCGTACTTCGGCTGGTTCCCACGAGCGATTCATGGTGCTGGAAGTTTTTGGCCGATATGCAGGCTTCACGGCGATGCTGCCGACCATGGCCGGCGCTGCGCATCGCTGCGTGATTCCCGAACATAAATTCAAAATTGACCAGCTGACGGAATTGCTGGTGAGCGATCGCAATCGAAACCCCAGCCGCTATGCAATTGTGCTGGTTTCCGAAGGCGCGATGTTCGAAGGCGGCGAGATGGTTTTCCAGAAAGACGCGGCAGACGCATTCGGGCACAAGAAACTTGGCGGGATCGGCGATCTGGTCTCCGAAGAACTGGCCGAGCTTTCGCCGAAATACAACAACGGCAAGAGAATCGAGTGTATCAACCAGAAGCTGGGCTACCTGGTTCGCTGCGGCGACCCGGACGCGATCGACTCGATCGTGCCGATGGCATACGGCAATTTGGCGCTGGATCTGCTGCTCAACAGGATTCACGGACGGCTGGTGGTGCTGAAGAACGGGCGCTACGACAACATGCCCATCGAAACGGTAACCGCCACAAAGAAAATCATCAGCATCAAGGAGCACTACAGCACAGAGCGCTTGCGCCCGGTATTCAAGAGTTTCGAAATGAAGCCGCTGTTTCTGATGACCAGCGAGCTGTCATGAATCAGCCGTGGACGTAAAGAGGACACTTGCGCCCCTTATTTTCTTCCTTCATGCTATCTCAGCCCACCGCTCTGCGCCTGTCCAAGAAGTAAAAGCTGAGAGATCTCATGCCCGACGCTACCACTTCTGCACCAACCAACAATAAAAGCCACCAGGCACTGGTGGTGCGCTCCGGCCCGGAAATCGATCCGTTGTTGAGCAGCCTGTTCGAGCAGGAGAAATGGAACATTGAATTTGCCGCGAACAACACGGAGGCATTGCAATTAGCTAGGGAGAAACCGTTTGACCTGATCCTCACCGGGGAACGGACGCCGGGAAAAGAGGACATCGAGCTGTTGCGGCGGCTGCGAATGGTGCGCCCACACACGCGGTTGATTATTCTGACCGAAGAATTTATTCCAGGGGACGTGCTGGCAGCCATTCGCGAGCGCGCGTTCAGTTATTTTTCGCGGCCGTTTTCCACGGAACGGCTCGCGGAGATGATTCGTATCGCGATGGCTGAGCCGGTGTGGGACGACGGCATCGAAGTCCTCCACGGCACACCGAATTGGGTCCGGCTTTGTGTTCGCTCTGACCTGGCCACAGCCAACCGGTTGTTGCAGTTTTACCGCGAAGCTTCCGGCCTGCCCGACGCGGAAACGGAAGAGGTGGCTGCGGCATTCCGCGAAATCCTGATAAACGCAATGGAGCATGGCGGGCATTTTGATCCGTCGCAGCATGTTGAGGTGAGCTACGTGCGGACGCGACGCATGGTGCTTTGCCGGGTGAAAGATCCGGGGCAAGGATTTTCCATGGAAGAACTGCAGCACAGCGCGATCGCCAATCCCGAAGAAGACCCCTTCAAGCACATGGAGACGCGCGAGGCCCAGGGCAAGCGTCCGGGCGGCTTTGGCATCCTGATGGCCACGAAGCTGGTGGATGATTTGATCTACAACGAGAAGGGCAACGAAGTATTGCTGGTGAAATACCTCGACAAGGCTGGTAAAGCTTCGAATTCCTAATTGCGCCCGATAAAGCGGGGGCGAGTGAGAAAGCTTTGCCCCGCCGTTCCGCCCAACTTGTAAGAACTATTGGGACAGCGTAAAAGTGACGTTGATGTTCATCTGCACCGCCACGGGCTGGTCGTTCAGATAGGTAGGCTCGTACTTCCACTGCTTAACCGCATCCAGAGCGGCTTGGATGAGAAGAGCAGGGCCGGAAACAATTTTCATTTCCACGACATTCCCGGATTCGTCCAGAACGGCTTCGATGACCACGATGCCCTGAGTATGGGTTTGCAGGGCGAGTGGAGGATATTTGGGCTCGACACGTTGAATCTGTCGCGGGGCGCGTAGGTGGCCGCCGAGGCGAACAGGCGTTCTTGATTTAGCATCTTTGGGCGCCGCTGGAACAGCGATCTTGCCAATGACGCCACCGATCACGCCGCCCATCGATCCGCCGGCCACGCCACCGGGAACCCCGCCGAGGATCCCTGCTGCGCCGTCAACATCGGCGGGCAAGGGAGCTTCTTTGATTTCAGCGACTTCTTTCGGGATCGCTGTCGGCGCCAATAATTTCCCCGCGTGTTCGAACACATGGCGGCTCGGTGCTTTTGCGGCCACGACGGTTGGAGCGGGCGGAGGCGGGGGCGGCGGAGGCGGGGCGACAAGAAACGTGGACTCGAACTGCTTGAGGTTCAGGGAATCGGTGAAATAAAGCCCCGCAAAAACAGGAGCGGAGAGAACAGCAAGGTTCATCGTGAGAGAAATCAGAATGTCGACAAGTTTGGAGCCGCTCTTCATGCGATTCATTTCGATCAGGGAAGACTGGAAGGAGCCTTCGACGAATCGCTTTGGTCGCGCTGCGGTTGGCTTCGCACTGGGAGGAAGCGGTTCCAGCAGTTCGCGTTTGATCGGCTCGGGTTGGGATTCGATTTGAACTTCTGGTTCGGGGAGCGTCTCGACTGGCGTCGATAGAGTCATGGCCCTTTCCTCCATTAAGATTGGGGCAAGAGGAGTGCCAGTTGCGCATCCCCTAACGTGCAGGAAACACAGAGGTTATTGTCGCTGAACTAGGGAAATAATTTGGCATTTGAGTCACCTCACTCAAAATATGCGCCATCTGCGCAAAGACACGCACTGGGCCGATTCTCGAAGTCCAAAACGGAGCTGCACAGGAAGTAAATGGGGTTCCTAATTGGAACGCAACATTCTCACGGTGACGGTTGGTTTCTTCCTGTGATGCAGACGAATCGGAGAAGAAGAACCTACGGATCAATTTTTATGTGTCGCGCTGAGATGGGAAAGCCTACCGCTAGAGAGATACGTCAGAGATATGGCAGTTCTTATTTACCGCCGGTTTGCAGGCCTGGGAGGAGATACGTTGGCTTCACTTCCTTGCGCTTCGACCAATCGTGATAAGTGTGGCATTCAAAACAACGCGACTCGGCATGGTCAGGCCCGGGTGCGTGGCAGGTCTTGCAGTTCGCCAGCGGCGGAACGAGTACGTCGCTGGTTTCCTTGCTGGTAAGCGCCCCTGGGTGGCACCCGACACACGAAAATCCGCGGTGGGCATCGTGATCGAACCGCGCGTGCGGCATCCAGCGCTCGGTAAGGTTGGCTTCCGCCACATGGGGCAGGGAAGCGCCTTTCTCGACGTTCAGCGTGTGGCATTGCTTGCAGGTTTTGCGCCAGAGCAGTTCCTCTGCGTCGGCGGTTCGCTCGGCCACCCACTGGGCTGGAGTAAGGATGCGGACCTCGGGTGACATCGGCTTTCCGGTCAGGTCGCGTTGTGGGTCCCAGACCACACGCACATCCCCTGGATGCGCGGCAATGTAATTCTGGAATGTTTTCACCACAAAAGCGTGAACCACGTCCGGCTTGTCGTGTGGCACGCCGATGTCGAGCCGCTTGTCGAACGTCAAAAGGTGACACGACGCACAAGCGGTCGCGAATCTGACGGGGGCCATATAAGCGCGGCCCATAACATGGCGAGGTTGAAGCGTTCCCGCTTTTATGCGAAACAGAACGTCGTTCACATCGTACGAAACTTTAGCGTCCACGTAATTTGCATCACTGTAAGGCCAGGAGCCCTTCACCGCCTCCGGACGATGGCAATCAGCGCATTCCATTTGGACAAGAGGGCCGTTGGGACCTCGGCGAATCGGCTTCATATGAATGGAGTGATTGAGAAGGATCGTGCCGGGGTCCTTGTAGTTACTGCGGTGAACTCCGATTTCCGGATGACCCTCTTCGAGCGTGCGGATGTTCGTGGCGTAGAGCGTGCTGCCCGCGGAAACCTTCAAGTGCGAATGGCACTCCGAGCAACTGATGTTGCTTCCAGCGACGATGTTGACGCGGCCGCGATGTTCCACATGGCAGGTGGCGCAGTTGGGAACATCGGCGCGAACCTGGTTTTCATGGTGCATAGGCCCATCGTGACAGGAAAGGCAGGCGGTGTCGGCGGCCTTCGCGGAGAACTCGCCGGCCTTCTGAATGTGGCACGCCGCGCACTGCTTTTCGAGCACCGCATGGGCGCCGCTCATCCGTCCGCTGGAATACACATGCGGATCGCGGACAAGCGACTGCCAGAGGAGCCAACCCAGCCCCAGCAACGGAGCGAAAATGACCAGGAACAGACGGAGGCGCTTGAAGAGCGTAGGACGCTTGAAATAGTTCAAGTCGATTCGCTGCGCGACCGTCTTGGTTGTGCGTGTTCTGGCCAAGAATCACTCCGGACTGCTTTGAGACCAAATCAATAGCGCAATGCCATGAATGCGTGAACCGTGCCTAACAAAATTAACGCCAGGGACAGCGGAATGTGGACCAGCAGCCAACCGTGCAGCCAGCGGTGCAGGCGTTCCTGATGCATCAGTTGCCGGGCTTCATCGCAAATGTCCGAAAGATCGTCGAGAGCAGAGTGCGCCACGGGCGGGGTAAGCCGGCGCACGGCTCCGAAAGCTTTTCTGGCTCTTTCGGGATCGCCCAGGCACTGCCATTGCCAGGCCGGAGCTTCGAGAAACGCGCGAACTTCGGAAAAGTAGAAAATCCGCAGCGGTCGGCTTTCTTCTTCGGTCAGCAGCACGATTTCGGGTGCCATCGCCACGGCACTCGCGCCGGCGCTAACTCCGGCGGAGGTGCGCAAGGGGACAGCGGATGCGGCGATGGGGCGCAGCGCCGTGAAGCCTCCGGCACGCTGGCCTTCATCAATTTCCCGGACCAATCCCAGGCGCCCACACACACTTTCGATCGCCTGGTCGGCTTCCATGCGCAGGGCTTTGCGCACGTTGCCAACCTCGTCGAAGATGGTTTCGAGAGGAACATCGCGCGTCATTATGGTCGGAATATAATTCTGCAAAACCGCGCCGTATACGCCGCTCGCGACGGTAATGATCGTGAGCCACATCAGAACACGGGTCAGCGCGCCGCCAAAGTGGAATCCCCCATGAAACAGAATCATCGGAAGGCTCAGCAACCCCAGCCACAAGTGTCCCCGCATCCAGGCTTTCGCGCGACCCACGCGCCAGGTCGGCACTCGTTTTCTGGCGCCCAGCAAAGCCGCAAATATCATGAAGGCAAAGCCCATGACGCCAAAGACCAGGCCCATGAAGCTTCCGCCCTGTGGCCCTGTGGCTGATGCAGCGGCATAGATGGCATAGGCGACCGCACTTACTGCAAAAAGTGCGAACGATCCCATCGCCCAGCCGCGTTGTGTGCGGTCTATCCTCATAATTTCGCGCTCACCGCGAGTTGTCCTGGCCGAGCATCTGCCCGAAGAATTTGCGGGGATCCACACGATGAGCGGCATCGTGCGGGCACGCGTACACGCAACTCGGTTCCTTCAGGTGAGTGCACAAATCGCAGGAAGTCGCCTTCTGCTTCAAGACAGCCTTCTTGCGGCCGGGATTATCGGGGTCCTCGGCGAGCACTTCGAAGGGATGCAGGTTGATGTTGCCGTACGGGCAATTCCGGGCGCACAGGCCGCAACCGATACACCAGTCTTCGATAATCACCTCGAGGGAATTGCGCCGGCGGATGGCCCCGACGGGGCAGCCGACCATGCAAAGCGGGTCGCGGCACTGGCGGCAGGAAGTGGCGACCAGATAATTTTCGAAACGCAAGCCGTCACGCACCAGGCGGGTCACGCCGTCGTGGGCGTCGGCGCAAGCGTTCACACAGGCGTCGCATCGCGTGCAGTTCTGCAGATCGAGGATCAACAGGCTCTGCGCTTCCATCAGGCCCTGAGAAAGAAATTGATCCAGCGGAACATGCTCCGTCATTTTCAAGCGTTGCTCGTTGGCGGCGCGACGCTCCGCGGCCACTTTTTCCAGGCCGGCACGTACGCTGGGGAACGCCTTCACCATTTCCCGGAAATCGTCGCCGGGAATTTTGACCAATTCCACGTGGTCCAGGGCGATGCAAGTGGCTGTGCGGAAGCCACCGCCCAAGGGGCCGATTTCGCCGAAGTAATCGCCGCGCGAGAGGTAGGCGAGAACAAGTTCTCCGCCGGGATACTCCTCGGTGATTTTCACAAAGCCGATTCGCACCAGATAAAAACTGTCGGCCGCATCGCCCTGCCGCGCGATGATCTGCCCGGGAGCGTAGCGGATCAACTCAACGCTTTCTTTCAGGTGGCTTATGAACTCGGCGGAAAGTTCCGCGAACATGGGCACGCCGCGCAGATGGTCTTCCAGGGCCTGGCGGCGGTAATTCTGGTCAATCTGCGCGCGAAACGTCTTGTTCTTCAGCATGATGTCAATGACGTTTCGCAGCATTTCGAAAGCGACGACATCCGTTTCCGCGCGGACAGTGGCCGAGCGCGGATAGAAATTCAGACAGGTCATTTCCCCAAAGAGCGCGCCGGGTCCGAGTTCGGCGACGGGATTTCCATAGGAGAGGTCCACGGAGGCGTCAATGGGAATCGTGCGGTCGCGGGTTTCTTCCGCGCGTTTGTCCTGCTCGCGGGCCACCAGGGAACTGGTCAAGCGCTTGAAAAACCCGGCCGCGCCTCCTTCGGTCTTCACGTGAGCAATCGGCGTGGAGATGGAGACCTTTGCCTTGCCCTCCAGGATATAAAAAGCCGTGGACCCGAAATCGCCTTCCCGGCAGATGACCTCGCCCTTGCGGAACCTGCGTTTCACGATGGCTCCACGGTTCAGTTCCAGGAATGTGCCGGAAACTCCGGCAAAAACCGGAAGCCGATGAAGCTCCTCGGCGGTTAAGGCGGCATCGGCGCCGAGCGCGATGGATGTGCCGGCAACTCCCTTGTTGGTGAGTGCGCCCGTGGGGCAGGAGACCATGCATTCGCCGCACGAGATGCAGGTGGAATCGCCCATGGGAGTGTTCAGATCGAAAGCGATGCCCGCGGAATAGCCCTTGCCCATACGGCCGAGGACAAAATTGTTCTTAATTTCGTCGCAGCCGCGAATGCAGCGGTCACACAAAATGCAGGCGTCGTGGTCCACCGCGATAGCCAGCGACGATTCGTCCTGGCCCCGGGACACGTTTCTTCGGGGAAAACGCGGCGTGCCGACGCCAGCTTCCCGCGCGAGGACTTCCAGTTCGCAATCTCCGGAATTGGCCTGCCGCGCGCAGGGTGAGGGGTGATCGGACATCAAAAGTTCGAGCAGGGTTTTGCGGGCGGCGAGAACTTTTTCCGAGTTGGTCTGCACCTTCATGTTCGGCTCGACGGGCCGGACACACGCGGCGCCGAGAACGCGAGCGCCGGTATCCACAACACACAGGCGGCATACACCCACAGGTGTTTGGCTTTGCAAATGGCACAGGGTCGGGATGGCGATACCGTTCATCCGCGCGGCATCAAAAACGGTGGTGCCCGCGGGCACCTGAACCGCTTTGCCGTCTATCGTCAGATCGATCATGCCTGCCGGGGTCATGGCGTTATCCCCACACGGGGCAACTCCGCCGCGCGGTTGGCAGCGGAGAAGCAGATTCCATTCGGACAGTGTCCCCGCAAAACGTGATCCTCGATCTCTGGCCGAAAATGCTTCAGCACCGATTGGATCGGGGCAGGCACGATTTGTCCAAGGCCGCAAATGGATGTTTGGCTCATTGCGGCAGAGAGGTCGTCAACAAGTTTCAGGTCGGCTGCGAACTGCGGTTCGCTGACGGCGCCCTGCGCCCAGCGCGTAAGAATTTCAACCATTTTCTGCGAGCCCATGCGGCACGGGACGCACTTGCCGCAGGATTCGTTGCGATAGAATTTCACCGCGTTCAGCGCCATGTCCAGCATGCAGGTGGTGTCGTCGCAAACCACGATGGCTCCGGAGCCGAGCATGGAGCCGGCATCGGCCAGGGCCTTGAAGTCCAACTTCACTTCAACCATGGAAGCAGGCAGATAGCCCGAGGAGGGGCCTGAAGGCGCGAAAGCTTTCAATTTTCTTCCGCCGCGAATGCCGCCGGCGTGGCCGAAGATCACTTCGCTCATCGAAGTGCCCATCGGGACTTCGAAGACTCCGGGATGCTGCACCTGGCCGCTGACACCGACGAACTTTAGCCCGCGGGAGCCACTCACACCCGCGGACTTGAACCACTCGACGCCACGCGCCAGTATCTGCGGCACGTTGGCGAAGGTTTCGACATTATTAATCACAGTTGGCTTTTGCCAAAGCCCCATTTGTCCGGGGAAGGGCGGCTTGTTGCGGGGCTCCGCCCGGTGCCCCTCGATGGCCTCGATGAGGGCGCTTTCCTCTCCGCAGATGTACCCGCCGGGGCTGACGAAAATTTCCAGATCGAAATCCAGATCGCTGCCGAGGATTTTTTTGCCAAGCAATCCCGCCTTCACGCAGCGGCGCAGTTCCTCGCCGAAAATTTCCTCCTGCAGCGGATATTCATGCCGGATGTAAAGGATGCCTCGCTTGGAGCCGGTGACCAGCCCGGCGAGGGCCATGCCTTCAATCACCAGATGTGGAAGATGGCTGAGGATGAAGCGGTCTTTGATTGTGCCGGGTTCGCTCTCATCGGCATTGCAGACGATGTACCGCACCGGGTCCGCTTGCTTGCGGACGAGGTCCCATTTCATGGAGGTAGGAAAACCGGCGCCCCCCATACCCTTTAATTCAGCTTCTTTCAACGTGGCGAGCAACCCGTCCCAATCCTTGCTCGCAACGAACCGGCGCAGCACGCCGTATTTTTCGCCGTCGCCATAGGGGTCGGAGGCGCAGGCAACGCGATTTTCGTGCGGGTGACCGGCATGGGGAGGTTCACCGCGGATCGTGCAGCGGACCAGGTCTTCGACCCGGTCGGCATTCACGTGGACGTGGATCTCGTCGTTCACCGCGACGGCCAGCGCCTGATCGCATCGCCCGAGGCAGCTTACGTTTTTCACCTGCACCTCGTCCGGACGCAAGCCGGAAAACCGGCGCAGGAGTTCCGCGCGAAGTTCACAGGAACCGTTGAGATGGCAGCTCATATCGTCGCAGAGGCGGACTTCCGCTTTGGCGGGGGGAGTCAGATGGAAATGCGGGTAAAAACTGGCGACACTGTGAAGCTGGTAGAGAGGAGTTTGCGTGCGTTCAGAAAGAGATTCGAGTTCCGTCTTTGGCAGATACCCGAAACGCAGTTGTATGGCTCGCAGTTCGTCAAAGATCACGTTGATAGGTCTCGCGAAGCCCCGCCAAGGTGCGCAAGAGCCGGCGCATTTCCAGAAACTGTTACCCGCATACTAGGGGGGAAGCCGCCGGTTGTAAATAGCGAGATTTGTATGTGGCAAGCGTTCCAAGACAATGAGGAAAGTCGAAAATACCTGGCCGCTAAAACACGAATTCCGCAGGAGAGCGGCCCTTCAAGTCTGGACGTCGGAATACAACGCTGCGTCCAGTAGGCGAGCGACCGTGGCTCTCCAATCGCAGCTCAACGAATCCTAAGGAAGAGCCTCAGCAATCCGATCAAGGCTTATTCGCTGGAGGTGGAGGACGGTCCTCTTTCTTCTGAGGCTTGGGAGGGTTCTGGCGTTCCTGCTGCTGTCTCTCCTGCAGTCGCTGCTGCTCTTGGGCATGCTTTTGTTGCAATTGTTGTGTCTGCGCTTGATGTTGTTGCTCGACTTGCTGTTTTTTTGCCGCGTCCGCTTTTTGCTGGTCAAGCTTCGCGTGTTCCTGCTCCTGCTGTCGCTGAACTTGCTGTCGATCCTGTAGCTGTTTCGCATGAAGCTGATCCTGCTCTTGCTGGTGTTTCCTGTCCAACTCGCTGTTCGGTGAGGCTTGCACAACCGGCCGAGGGGGAGCAGGAGTCTCGTTTGGATGAACTGCAGGAGGAGACGTCCGGTTGGGTTGTGGTGGTTGCGAATTGGCATTCCCTCCGGGACGGTCCGCCGGGTGGTCATTCGGAATGTTGTTAGACGGCTGCCGATCCGGCGTTACTGGCTTCTTGGCATTCGGGTTCGCATCACTCGGCGTAGAAGGCCGGTCGGCGCGGCGGTCGGCTGGCGGCACAGCGTTATTCGGTTCCGGGGGCCGATTGGTTTGCGCTGGTTCAGGTATGGCGCGGGTGTTCGGCGGACGATCCGCGGGGTGAGTGTCCGGGGGCCGATTGGTTTGCGCTGGTTCAGGAATGGCGCGGGTGTCCGGCGGACGATCCGTCGGATGAGCGGCTGGGGGTTTGTTGGGTTGAACAGCCTCAGGCGCGGCGTTTTGTGGAGATTTATTCACGGCTGGAGGCCGATTGGTTTGCAGTGGTTCCGGAGTTTCGCGGACATTTGCTTTGTTAGCGGCGTCTGGTGCAACCTGAGCGGGTTTCCCCGGTTGAGGTTGGGCAGTCTGCGGCTGGCCTGGCTTGTTTGCTACGGGCACGGGGGCTGCGGCCGCCTTCGCGACTGGTGCGATTTTCACGGGGGCTTCCCGGCGCGCGGTTGGAGGCTCGATCTGCTTCACCTGAGCACTGGAAAGCGGTTTGCCACCATTGCTCTTGATTGCTTCCTGCCGTTTTTCAAATGTAGGTGGAGGCGGAGGTGGCGCTAGCTTCGCAACCACAGCGCGTGTCTCAATGGCAGCGGGTGGTTTGACGGCAGCAGCTCCGGTGCCAAGAACCGCTTGTTTGGCGGGGGCGGCTGAAGGCGTAAAAGCTCTCACCGGCGCGCTCGCCACCTCTCGTTGATCCACCTTTACGGAATTCTTGTTGACCGGCTGAGCCCCAGTAAACGCGTGCGGAGTGGTTGCTGCTACAGCTCCTGGCACGCTTTGATTCACGTATTTTACGTTTGTCACGTTCACATTATTGTTGACGACCGTGGTGTTGTAGTAGTTGTTCACAACCGTCGAGTTCACGGTTGTGTTGGAAACGTTGACGTTGTTTACATAATTGCGGCTCACTCGATAAGACGGCACGTATACTTCGCGGGGGCCCAAGGGAAACCAGCCCACACTCTCGCCCGACGCATACTCTCCACCACCAACGCCGACTCCGATTGCAAAATGGGGTCCTCCGACCCAGGCGACCAGCGCGGGGGCGTAGACAGGACGCACGTAGACAGCGCCCTCAGAGCGCGGAGGCGCCGGCACCCAGCCCCACGAACCTTCGTAGGAAACCCAACGGCCGTAGTGGAACGGCGCAAATCCCCATGGCTCGTCATCCACCCATGTGTATCCCCAAGGCTCGATATAGTCCCAATGGCCGTAGTGATAGGGAGCCCAACCCGGGACGGATGTGCGGGGAAACCAGACGTTGCCATTGTCGGGAGTTTGACGCCATGAGCCGTGATCATCCAGATCTTCATAACCGACTACATCCTCTGAAACATAACGAGCAGAGTTGGAGTGTTCCGAGCGGCGGTCGCGAGTGGCGGCCCAGCTGTCAAATTGGTCCTCTTCATTTCCGTAATTCTCGGAATTGGCGTCCAGACGATCGAAACCGCTGAAGCGCGCCTGCTCGTTGGCGTGCACTGTGTATGCGGCGCCACCGCCGGTCACTTCTCCCTGGCCGCTGCGAACTCTGATGGCGGTCGAATCGCCCGCATCATTCACGCTGATTTTGTACAAGCCGGGGCGTAATACGGAAAATGCGAGGTTCGGGGTGTCAATTTCGTAGGTCTCGTTGTCGTCGAGGCGGCGGACGCGAATCAGCAGGGTTCCTGCGGATAATTGAATCTGGGTGACATTGTCGCTCAAATTCAGGAATGAAAAACCGGTGTTGTTCGACAAACGAATCATGGAGCCATCCAGTTGCAATTCCACGCGCCCATCACGATCGGACCACAGTTTGTCACCCGTGGTCGCCGGGCGGTTCACTCCCGCGGTCACCCAATCGTCAGTTCCCGCGGGTTGGAAGGAAACCGAGCCTTGGGCATAAGCGAGTCTCGCAACACGTGAAGGCGGATCGTCATCATCGGCCATCACAGGCAAGGCATAGGAAGCGAGAGCAAGGAAAAGGCAGAACAGGGTCACTCGTTTTGCTACGCGCGTAATAAACATTTAGGTTGCCTCTTCTCTGGGGGCTCGGGTTGTCGGAAATCACCCGAGGAGAGCTTTCATCAAAGATCGCATTCATCCGGCGAGGAATCTGTACAATTCGGTACACCAGCGAAAGTTGCGTCCTGCCCTCCCCTGGATGCATACAACGGTCCCTTGGCAATAAATCAAAAGACACTGCAGCGCGGAGCTAATGAGTGCGTGACGCAAGGTTCAGTCTTTGCCGGAATTTTCTGGTCGTTGACTTCCGAGCCTCGGGAAAGATATAAAGCATCAGAACTTTTCGCAGCCCTCAATGGGAATTCAAATCAAGCCTGGCATCGCACAACCCGCCCTCATCCTTGCGGCGTTGTGTTTTTGCATGATTCCGGCCCGGTCGGCTTCAACCGACACACCGGAGCCGTCGAAATACATTGGGCCCGGCTCCTGCGCGGCCACAAGCTGTCATGGCAGCGTGAAGCCGGTCGCCGGCAGCCGAATTTACCAGAACGAATATTCGACCTGGATCCTGCAGGACAAGCACAGCCGTGCGTATGGCGCCTTGACCGGCGACGTCGGCGAGCGGATGGCGCGCATCCTGAAATTGGGCGGCAAGGCCGAAGAGGCGCCAAAATGCCTTGCGTGCCATGCGCTGTACGCGACGCAGGAGCAACGCGGACGGCCATTTGAACTGGCAGATGGAGTGTCTTGCGAGAATTGCCACGGACCGGCGTCGGCGTGGCTTGGGCCACACACCACGCGGGATTGGCCGCATGAAAAATCCGTTGCTTTGGGGATGCATGACACGCGCAACGTGATCCATCGCACGGAGAAATGCCTGGAGTGCCATCTGGGGACAAAAAACAAGTTTGTTGACCACGAAATGATTGCTGCGGGGCATCCGGATCTCTATTTTGAGCTGGACTCGTTTTCCGCGGTGATGCCGCGCCACTGGAAAGTGCCCCGCGAATCGGCTCCGGGAAAGCCTGCGGAAGAAGCGGCCTGGGCCGGCGTGCGGGATTGGGGCACCGGGCAGGCTGTGCAGCTTCGCGGAGAGATGGATCGCCTGGTCTGGCGCGCGCGCAACGAGCGGTTTGACAAGAGGGATGTGTGGCCGGAGTATTCGGAACTTTCCTGCTTTGCCTGCCATCATTCGCTCGGCCCGGCGAAGGACAGTTGGCGCCAGGAGCACAGCTACGCGGGACGCCGTCCGGGGGACCCCGCGTGGAATTCGTCGCGTTACGCGGTGTTTCGATTGCTGGCCAAGCAAATTGACTCGGGGAACGGTCAGGAGTTGGACAAGCACTTGCTCACCGTCTCCAGCGAAATGAGCAAGTTGAATCCAGACCGCGCCGTAGTGGCAAACGCCGCTTCAGCGGCTGCTCCGCTGGCGCAACAGATTGCCGAGCGACTTGCCGCAATGCAGTACGATCAGGCAGTGACTCTGCGCATGATGCAACGCATCACGGATGACGCCGAGAACATCGCCATCGCCGACGAGCGGGCGGCCGAGCAAGCGGCCATGGCGATGGATTCGTTGTACATTGCGTATGCCAAGGACACTAAACCTGCGAACGATGCGGAGATCCGCGGCGCGATTAATGTGCTGTTCCAGCAGCTTGAGAACCCGTCTTCCTACAACGCCGACCTGTTTGCCGCGGCTTTGCGGCGAATCCGGCCCCTGCTGCACTAGTGTCCCAACGCAACGACTTGAAGTTTATTCCGAAGCGGGCAAGTCATTTGCGGACGCGGGCCCGGAAAAAGTGCCACTAAAAATCTTCCCTCAGTGCTTCAAGTAAATCGAACCACTCAATGCCGGCTAAGCTACAATAAGTTCCCCGGCAGACCACCATGAACCGCTTGGAACATTTCTTCTGCTCCACTTCGTTGTGGCAGCGCATGACGCACCGGCTTCTGCTCCCCTGGCTTTTGTCCGGAGCACACCTGGGTGAGAACGTCCTCGAAATCGGAGCGGGTTATGGCGCGGCAACGGGCTATTTGCTGAAACTCGCGCCGCACGTCACGTCGCTCGAATACGATCCTCGCTTGTTACAAAAACTGCAAGAGAGGCACCATTGCACGGAGTTGACGGCTCTGTGTGGAGATGCGGCGGACTTGCCGTTTGCCGACCAGACTTTTTCTTCGGCGGTCGCCATCCTGATGTTGCATCACCTCAAGAGCAAGGATTTGCAGGATCGTGCCCTCGCGGAAGTGCACCGGGTATTGCGCCCGGGCGGCTCGTTTTTCGCGCTGGAGATTGATGACAATTGGATCCACCGGATCGCGCATTACAAGAGTACGTTTACGCCACTGACGGCGGGTTCCGCGTTTGCGCGCCTGACCAAGGCAGGCTTTTCGAAAATTTCTGTGGATTTCCGCAGCGGTGGGTTTCGCGTGAGCGCGCGGCGCGCGGCAATGGAAACGCCCAAGGAAGGCCCTGTCGCTGCCTCAGCGACTGCCTAAAGCGGCGCCGAGTTCGCTGCGGGTCTGAATAACGCGCAGGATGGCGTCACGCGTTACGATCCCCACGATGTGCGCTGAGCCGTCCTCGCCGTGGCTGACTACCGGCATCTGGTTCACATCCGCGGCCAACAGGCGCTCCAGCAACCGCTGCAGCGGTTCTTCCGGCGAAGCCCAGATGATTTTGTCGCGTGGCACCATCACGGCCTGAACCGAGTTCATGTTCCAATCATCGCGCGAAACCTTGTTCAGCGCTGCCACATTCATCAGGCCGACCAGGCGGTCGTCCATAGTGACGATGTGCATCCGCCGCCCGGTGCGCAAAACTTCGTTGCTGTATTCCTCCAGGTTCATGTTTGCGGGAATCGTGGGAACTTCCTGGCTCATCACGTCGGTGGCGGACAAACCCGCCAGGGCGCCCCGTATCGTGATTTGCGCAACGCTGGCCTGTGCCGCGTTCAACAGGTACCAGCCGATCAATGCGAACCAGGCGCCATCCCACCGTCCCATTCCCAAAACTCCCAACGAGGCCGCTATACGCTCGGAAGCGAACGAACCGACGCCGATGACGATCATTGCCGAGGCGATTATTTTTCCACTTGTCCCCGCCACTTGAGTGGCGCGCACAAAGTCATGGGTGGCGCCCCAAACCATGGAACGGAAGATTCGGCCGCCGTCAAGGGGGAAACCCGGCAACAGATTAAACAGCGCCAGCATAAAATTTGATTTCCAGAGCAAGGCCGCCAGCGCCCCGACCATGGGGTTATTAGGAAAAAAAAGCGCCAACGAAAAGAAAAGCATGGCCAGAAATCCGCTGGCTAGCGGCCCGGCTACGGCGATATTGAACTCCTGAATCGCTTTCGAAGGCTCGCGGCTGATGCGCGCCAATCCGCCGAAGATGAAGAGCGTAATCGAGAGGACCTTGATTTTGTAGGCTTGGGCGACAACACTATGCGCCAATTCATGGAAAACGACCGAAGCGAAAAAGAGCAGAGTGGTGAGGATGCCCACCGTCCAGGTCTGCGTGCCGGTCCAAGTGGGGTGCTGGGCGGCGAAATTTCCGGAAATGCTGAACGTGATCAGGCCAAAGACAAGTATCCAGCTGAAATCAATGTAGATGGGTATGCCGAGAATGCGGGCGACGCGAATCCCTGGTGATTGAGACATCCTTTCCATCGTACCCCAAATTCACTGCAATCGTAGTGGTCCGGGGACCTCGCATCGACGGTGTGGAGCAATCTTCTGGACAATTTGTGAAGGGTTGGGCATCCTTTGGCTACGATTGCCCGGCCCGTTCCGTTTCGACGCTTTACGAAAGAAGCGAAAACCATGAAACCGATTTTTTGGGTGGGAATTCTTTTGATCGTCCTCGGCGCCCTGGCGTTGGCTTACCAGGGTTTTGATTACACGCGTCAGGAAAAAGTTCTGGACGTAGGGCCAATTCACGCGACCGCGGAAGAGCAGAAGCACGTTTCCATACCGCCGGTGCTGGGCGGGCTGGTCCTGGCTGGCGGAATAGCTCTTGTGATTTTGGGGGCTAAGAGGAGATCCTGACTTTCGGCTGAGGCCCGGCTACCGTCGAAATAGATTGGGGATGTACCAGCGTGAGTAAGTCGCTACTCCCAGAAACAGAACGGCCCACCAGGCGATCAGTACAGTCCGCATCCACAATTTGAACCGCATAAGCCGGAATCTCTCCGGGATGAGCGTGGTGCCCGCCGCGAGCAGGATGTACAACGCTGCGCATTCGACCGTCGCGCCCAGAACCGCATGTGCAGTCGCGATAGCATAAAAAGACTTGCCGAGCTTTAGAGGAATCCGCGGAGCGACCTGCTGACGAAACGCGGGCAGCATCACCAGTCCGATAACAGCGACGTTGAGCACCACGACGATCGACTGGCACAGCCCGTGGGCGCGAAATCTTCCCATTCGCGCGAGGATTGCGCCCGCGAGCAGGGCCAGGGCCATCGCTATCTCGAGAAGCAGAACGAGATCTGCGTAGAACGGGGCGGCCGTTCCAAGGAAGCCCTCGCGCAAAGGGCTATCCCGGTCCGTTCACGCCGCTCAGGAACCCGCCGAGGTGGCCGGTCAGCGCGATTAAAGCGACGGCGGCGAGTTCGATCCACAGACGATAAGTGGGCGGCAGCGGTTGCGGACGCTTGCGGGCGCGAAAATGGATTGCCCAAATCACCCAGATGAGAAGGCTGGACGTCCAGGCAAGGATCATGTGTTCGAGAAGCAGGCCCTTCAATTTCTGGCCTTCCAGAGCGAATTTCCAGGCGAGAAAACCTGTCGCGAGAGTTGGAACCGTGGCAATGGCGGCCGCCAGAAAATTGAAATAGGCGGCCTCCGTCAGGCCACGGCGTTTCGTCCACTCGCCGATGAAATCAAAGGCTGCGCCGGTAATCAGCAGCGCGATGGGGAAATGGATGAGCACCACGTGCTGCGCGTGTTTGGCCAGCACCGTGTAGCGGGGATCGAAGGGATTTACGCTCATTGAAAGTTCACTTCACCACGACGGTCGCGGTCATTTTCGGGTGAATGGAGCAGAAGTACGGATAATTTCCAGCCTTGGTAAAAGTGAAGGAGAATTTCTCGTCGGTATCGAGTACCTTGGATTTGAATACGCTGTCTGTGCTGACAACGGTGTGCGGGATGTCGTCGCGATTGACCCAGGTGACGGTGGTCCCGGGCGCTACTGTCAGCGTGGCCGGACCGAAACTGAAATTGTCGATCTTTACCTCGGCGGTTGCCGCTTGCGGAGGATTCGCAACTGCGCCGCGTGCTCCCGCGAGCATCGCCACCAGCATCATTGCCGCGGCCGCATAACCCAAAAACCAAATCGTTTTGCTGCTCATTCTTTTTGTCCTTTTCTGATTTATCCGGCCGGAGACTCCGGCCTCGGAAGACTTTCGTTTTTTGCATGCTCGGTCGGCGTTGGAGCCGGCCTGCATTAGGTAGACAACTTCAGAGACGGAATTATTCCTGCCCGTAGAATATTTCGGAGCGCCCGGTTGGACCTGAGGTCAACCGCCCCTAAACCGGCCTGTTTTCAAAGCCTTGGAGAGTAAGGACTGCGGCGCGGGGAACACGCCGTGTCTGGCCAAACACGAAATTTGAGCCCTATCCTTTCGGTAAGTACTGCCTTTTCAATCTGTTGGATATGGTGGCCCACCTGCCATTCCCCATTGCGAAGAGTTGCACAGCCCAGCGCACCTCGGGAGAAAACACATGGAAACGATGCTTGGATTCGCCGGAGTCGTCGTCATCACGCTGCTGGCGCTATTTGCCGCGCTGGCCCTACAGACCGCGCTTCTTCAACTCACCATCCGATTGATGCAACCGGCCACCGCGGACCGCCGTCCGGCACGCCTTGCGGTAGCGCACGGCACACGGATGGTTGCACGCGCCTTCCAGATGCAGAGGTAGCGCGGCGGAGAGTTTCCGGCCCAACACCTGAACGACGGCGCTGTTCGCTCTTCGCAGGGTCACCGGAAGAAGGAAAAAGGGGAAGATCATGCTGGCACTGAAATATCTTCTGATGATCCTCGGAGTCGGCTTATTCAGCAGCTCCGGGATTCTGGTCGCGTACGACATCTACATCGCAGCAAGGCTCAGGTGGCTGCTTGAGCAAACCAGTTGGGACCCGGCGACGGAGGCGGTGCCGCGGAAGGCGGCGCGCCCTTTCGGGCCGGTACGCTGGAGACTCGCGCTGCAATTGGCGGCTCTCGGCTGCGTACCGGTGCTGTTGTCCCTAAGCATCATGGTGGTGCCCGACGGCGCTGCGGGAATTCGAGTCAGCCAGGTTTCCGGCGTGCGCCCCGGTACGTTGTATCCGGGCATCCACTTCGCAACGCCGCTGGTGGATAACGTGGTGCTGTACGATACGCGCGAACAGGTGTACACGACTTCCGCGTTGGCCGGCGCCAAGCCGGGCACGGAAGTTTTGACCGTGCAGGCGCGTGAAGGGCTGAACCTTGGACTGGCAGTCAGCGTTCGTTACCGCATTGATCCCTCGAAGCTCTCCAGCATTCACCAGAACCTTCCCCAGCCAGTTGGCGAGCAGGTGGTCGCTCCAGTGGTTTCTTCCACCTACCGCCAGCTTGCGCCCAATTACATCACTCGTGAAATTTTTGCGGTGAAGCGCGAAGAGCTGCGCACTCAGGCAGCCGAGATGATTAAGACGCGGCTGGCCTCCGACGGAATTGTTGTTCGCGAGGTGCTGCTGCGTGACATCCAGTTGCCCGCGGAATACGCCAAGGGGCTGGAAGGCCTGCTGCTGAAGGAGCAGGAGAACGAGCGTCTGGGCACGGAACAGGAGATCAAACAAAAGGAAGTGAAGATCGCGGAATTGGAAGCGGATGCCCAGAAGGCGCGGGATGTGAAGCAAGCCGAGGCCCAGGCGCAGGTGCGCGTCTTGCAAGCCAAGGCAGAAGCGGACGCGATGACCTACACCCTGCCGCTGAAGCAGAAGCAGATCGAGCAGACCAAGCTCGAAGCACAGGCGCGCAAGGAATCCACCCTGCAGAATGCGGAAGCCGCTGCACAGGCAAAGATTATTGACAGCAAAGCGGAACTCGAGCGCCAGCACAACCTTTCGGACGCAGAGGCCAACCGGATCCGCGTCACCGCCGCGGCCGATGCGGAGCGGATGAAGTATGAAGCTGCGGTGCTGAAGCAGAACCCGATGCTCATCCAGAAAATCATTGCCGAGAGGCTTTCCGACAAGTTGCAAATCATGATGGTGCCGATGGACGGCAAGAATTTCTTCGCTTCCGACGTAATGCGCTCCGCGTTCCAGGGCGGAGGCGGTGCGGCGGCAAGCGATGACGATTCGGGAGACCCCGCGCCGGTGGCTACCGTCACGGCGCAGCGCAAGGGCAACAAGCGCCCGTAAGAAAGAATTTCGGAGAGGCGGTACGAGCAAGGCCGCCCCTCAGGAACACCGGCCAATACCCCTGCGGGTGGCCCGGACCGCGTCGCTGGAGGAGCAGCCATGAGCAAAAAGACAAGCACCGCCGCGCTTGAATTGTTTTGCAAACGGAAGCTCACAAACCGGCGCCGCGCTCCGCGCCACCCGGCCGGTGCAAGGCGTAGCAACAATCCAGCACAGCTACGAACAGAGCGGATAGTTGGAGAGTTTGGGCAGGCACAGATTGTGGTTCGACGGGAGGGCGGGATGAGGCAAGAAGTTGTTTCCGGAGCAGCAGGAAAATTTCGCGTGATTCTGCCGGTTATTTCGCGGCTGACCTTTTGCCTGGCGATGTGGACGCTGGGAGCGATGACGATGACGATTGCGGAACCGGAGACCGCAGCAAAGGCTTTCACCAAACAAACAGAAGACAACCCTCAACTGACCCGCCGGGCGGCCCTGACCACGCCGCCCGGCGTTCTTTCATGAACATGATGTTCCGGGGGAGAAACGGGGCCTTTCGGGCAATTTCTGGAAGGGTGGTAGCATCTATCTGAAGGAACTTCGAGAGGTGCGTGTTGCGGCGAATGGCGGCGGCATTTGTTGTGTTGGCGATCGGAGCGGGTATGGCGCAGGCGCAAGCTCCGTCCTGCGCGGATTTGCGCGCACAGAAGGAAAAAGTTTACGGATTCCACTTGACGCAATTAAATGAAACGCAGATTGACGCGAAAAGCAAAGAGATTGACGCCTATTGGAAGCAATTGCAGTCGGCGGGCCCGGAAGGAGTCACCTGCCTGAAGGAAATGCTCGGGGCGGAGAAGGCCGACCATATTTTCCAGTTCGACGCGGCTTCTTTTCTTTTTCAATTGGACAAGTCGCCGGAATCCCTGAATCTGGTCAAAGATGCGATCGTCCAGACGGATTTTCAGGAGACCGATCCCGCCAACTATCTTTCGCTGGCGCTGGACGTGGGAGAGCGCGGCGTCAACATTCAATCCCTTGCGGCCAGACTCCTGCTTTTTCCCAACGCGGTCATCCATATTTCCGAGCACTCTCTCGATCTCGACTCGGATACTGCGGCGCTTTTTCTCTATGGCAGCATGGATTCTGCAAAGGCCAGCAAGGCGTTGATTGCGCAACTCCAAGCGCAGGAACCCTTTGTGCGCGCCGCTGCGGCGCACCTGCTGGCCGAGGAGATGACCGACGAAGCGTTTCGCACGCTGAGCGCCTGGAGCGGGCTTGCCGAAATCAAGGAAGACTATCGCCGCAACGACATTCAGTCGGTGATGAAATATCAGGCGCCAGACCCGGCGGAGTTCGCGAATCCAAAATGGACCCGCGAGCAGGTGCTGCAAATCATCGCCGGATTGCCGCACACGCGAAAAGAGTTCGACGACGTTATGAGCACGCGGGGCGCGGAGTTCGACAAACGGATGCGTGAGAAAAAACCAACGCAAGAGGAACTGTCCAAATCCGTGGCCGAGAGTGAGCCCATTTACGGGATTGCGGACCGGACTGCCTTCCAGAACAGCGCGGTCGCCACCTTGAAGGCTGAGGACTTCGACACGCTTCGGGAAGCCCGGCGCAGGGCGCTCTATAACATTTCCGACGAAAGTCTTTCGGAATACCTGGCGTATACCCAGGTGATGATCCGGCTGATGAACCGGCTGGATCTTTACAAGGAATACCGGGCTCACTGAGGTGGAATACACTGGGCGCGGCGCGGCGGAGCGAGCGTGCAATCTTTCGGAACTACAAACTGTAAACCATTTTCGAAGCGCTTTCACTTTTCACTGATTTTGATTCCAGTCCTCGCGCTGACCTGGTGTGCCCTCACTGGTCCCGCAGCCGCTGATGGCGACTCCGTGTTACGCGACTCTGCCCAGAAACTTGCGGAACGTGTAGCTGGAATTCCAGGACTGCGCGGAGCGTTGCGCCTTGCATGGCATCCAGACGCAAACTGGTCCGAGGGGGAGAGTGCTCACTGGCGGGAGGCGCTGAAAGGAGAATTCGAACGACGTTCCTTGAATTTGACGGAAGATGCGGGAGCTCCCACGATCGAAGTATTTGCCGCCGAAACGCCGACACAAGTGGTTCTGACCGCAAAGACGCGAATCTTGGATCGTGATGAAATCCGGATCGTGACAGTCGGTCGCTCGATATTGCCTGCCGGGCCGTCGCCCGCGGCGCCGGTTCGATTGGAACGGCAACTGATTTACCAGAGCACCGACCGGATTCTCGACGCTACGTCTTTTGGAAATAGCCAAGAGGATGGTCTGGCGCTTTTGCTCTACAGGAATTTTGAGATTGTGGCCGTGCATATCGATTCGAAGGGCAATGTGAAACAGATCGTGTCGTTGAACCCAGCGAACTTGAAACCGTCGCGTGACCCCCGAGCGGAGTTGACGGCAATTGGAAATGTTGCTTCTGTCGCGCTTCCTGGCAAAGCCTGTGAATTTTCCTGGGAAGCGCCTGGTGAACTGAAATGCCGTGCGGAGAAGCCTGCCGCTACGGAAAAAGTGGGCTGGAGGGGGGATACTCTGCTGACTTCTCCCTGCGACGGTAGCGGCTGGAAGCTGTTGACCTCCGGAAGTGAACCAAACGCGAGGGAAGTACTGCAGGTGGTTCCCGACGGAGCGCTGCCGGATAGCAGCGCGGCGGTCCTGAGTGAATTTCCCGGGCCGATACTCGGCGCCAACGGAGAGCAGAATTCCAGCAGCGCACTGGTGATTACCCGGAATCTACGAACAGGAAGTTATGAGATTTGCAAAATTACACTCGCTTGCGGCAATTAGCATCGTTCTCGCAGCGCTGGCGTGCAACAGCATCCAGGCCGCTACGCCGCGCTATGGAGGCACGCTGCATGTGAAAATGCGCGCGCCGAGTGTTTCGCTTGATCCGCGCGAGTGGACGCCCGGTTCGCTATCGTCAGCCGCGGGCGAAAAACTTGCAAGCCTGGTTTATGACCGGCTGATCAGCCTGGATGACCTCGCCAAATTTGAGCCCGCCCTGGCAATCGAGTGGTCGCACGACGCTGCAAGCAGAAATTGGCAGTTCAAATTGCGCTCTGGAGTGCGATTCTCCGATGGCTCCCTGCTCACACCTGCCGATGCCGTCGCGTCACTGCAATCGTCATTGGGCAAAGGCTTCGAAGTGACCGGCATCGAAAACGGCGTTGCGGTCCGAGCTGCGCATCCCGCTCCCGACCTGCTGGAACAACTGGCTTCCGGGCGGAATTTTGTCTACCGGCGGCAGCCGGACGGCACGCTGTTGGGGACCGGTCCATTTTTCGTGGCAGAGTCGGTGATGGCCGCGCCGTCGGAGATAAATCCAACCGCGATCAAGCCCGCCAGAATCAAGTTCCAGGCAAATGAAGATGCGTGGTCGGGACGGCCGTTCGTTGATTTTGTTGAAGTCACCCTGGGCGAACCGCCGCTGCGACAACTTCTCGAACTGCAAGTTGGAAAAGCGGACATCGCGGAGATTGCGCCCGACCTCGTTCGCAAAGCCCGCCAGGAGGGCTTGCGCATCTGGAATTCCGCGCCGCAAACGCTGGTAGCGCTACGATTCGATGATGGATTCGACGCTCCTGCTTCCGACCAGTTGCGGGAAGCGCTGTGGTTGGCCCTCGATCGGGAGACCATGGCCAACGTGTTGCTGCAAAGGGAAGCACAGCCCGCTGATTCTCTTTTGCCACAGTGGCTATCGGGATATGCTTTCCTTTTCGAGAGTCCGATGAACCTGCAGCGCGCGCGGGAATTGCGGGCCGCTTTTTCCGCGGGAGTTCCCGGCGCGGCTCAGCCGTTGCGATTGCGGGTGGATGCTCCCGGCGATCTTTTCAAGTTGATGGGGGAGCGTGTCGCCGTGAATGCGCGGCAAGCGAATTTACAGGTGCAGGTTGCCTTGCCGGTGAACGGAAGCAACACGCCGGCTCCGGCCGCCGGATTGCACCTGTTTGCGTGGCATTACGATTCGCTTTCACCGCGAGCAGAGTTGGAGGCTTTTGTGAAGCAGATGTTGAACGGCGCGGATCTGCCGGCAACCATGACGGACCCGGAACAGTTGTTCGCGCAGGAACGCCGCTTGCTCGATGAGCGCCGCATCCTGCCGCTGGTGTTGTTGCCGGAGTATGCGGGCGTCCGCGCAAACGTGCACAATTGGAATGCATCCCCTTGGGGCGATTGGCGGCTGGCCGATGTCTGGCTCGATTCCGAGGATCCGATGACGGCGAAAGCGCCCGCCGGCACGCAGAAAAATAGTTCGACGGCTCGCAGTCCGGGAGCAAGACCATGACTTTCCGCAGCAAGGTATTCCTGATTTTTCTGATCACTGTGCTGGCCTCCGTGTCCCTGGTGGCCTATGGCGTGACTTTTTACACTCAGCGCGCTTTTGAGCAGATGGACACACAGCGCACCCACGCACTGGAAGTACAGTTTGCGAAGGAGTTCGGACAGCGTGGCGAAACAATTGTTCAACAGGTGGAAAACATCACCAACGCCGACGTGACCGTGCGCATGGTGTTGGATCTGGCCCGGCCCAACGCCGACGCTTCACTCTACCTGCATGACGCCAACGGCGCGGCGCAAAGCCACGGACTTGATTTTGTGGAGTTCGTGAATTCGGACGGTACGCTGGTTTCCTCCGCGCAATATCCAGCGCGGGTCGGCTATAAAAACGACTGGGTCGCCTCCGCCAAAAACTGGGATACCACGGGAGCTTTTCTGAAGAGGGAAGAGTTGCCCGACGCAGCTGCCCTTTCCCTGACGGCAGTCCGGACACAGACCGTGGGCAACAAGACGATCTACATCATCGGCGGACGGCGCCTGGACCAGAATTTTCTCGCTTCGTTGGAACTTCCCGAGGGGATGCGGGCGCTGCTTTACAGGAATCTGGAGCCCACCTTTGTCGCCTCGGCGCTGACCGATGCCAACGGTGGCGTGCAACAAGCGGAAGCGTTTCAATCGTTGATCGAGCAGATTCAGAAGCAGCCGCAGGATCTCACCAAAACCATTTCCTGGAACCGCGACCCCGCGAACGCGGAGACGTTTCATGCGATGCCCCTCAAGGGCCGCAACGGGGAGTTGCTTGGCGTGCTGCTGCTGGGCAGTTCGGCGAAAGAATTGGTGCTTTTGAAACGCGAGATTCTGAAGATTGCTGGGGTGGTTTCGCTGGCCGCGCTGGTGATTGGGCTGCTTCTCAGTTGGTGGGTCTCGCGGCGTATTACCCGTCCCGTGGTTGAACTCGCCAACGGCGCGCGCGATGTGGCCAGCGGCCGGTGGGACACGAGGATTGACGTGAAAGGCAGCGACGAAATCGGGCAACTGGCCAACGCGTTCAATGAAATGACCGGAACGCTTGCGGCGCAGAAAGAAAAGCTGGTGCAGACGGAACGTGTGGCGGCATGGCGGGAACTGGCGCGGCGGCTGGCGCACGAACTGCGCAATCCCCTCTTTCCCCTGCAGATTACGGTGGAAAATTTGCAACGCGCGCGGCAGCTCAGCCCGCAGCAGTTTCAGGAAGTATTCACCGAAGCGACCGCGACGCTGAAAGCGGAATTTGCCAATTTGAACAATATCGTCACCCGCTTCAGCGATTTTTCCAAGATGCCGGCCCCCGAATTTTCCAAAGTAAACGTCAATGAAGCCCTCCGCGACGCCATTCGGTTGTTTGAGCCGCAGTTCACGGCCGTGGGAAAGCCGCATATCAGCACGGAATATTTTTTGAGCGACTCGCTGCCGGAGATTGACGCGGATCCGAATCTGCTGCACAAAATGTTCCAGAACTTGATTTTGAATGCTATGGACGCCATGCCCGCCGGTGGCACGCTTTCGTTGCGCTCGAGCGATGGCGGAGACACCGTGCGCATCGAAGTATCGGACACCGGAAAAGGATTGACGCCGGAAGAATGTTCCCGGCTTTTTACACCCTATTACACGACGAAACAGCTGGGAACCGGTCTCGGGCTGGCGATTGTGCAGTCCGTTGTCAGCGATCATCACGGAACCATTTCGGTTTCGAGCGAAGAGGGCCACGGTACTACGTTCCGCATCGAACTGCCAAAACGCCAGGGCGGCGCGGCCTTGAAGCCGAAAGCAGACGCAAAATCGGCGGAGAAAGAGCCGGAGCGCGCCGCGACCGCTACGAATTAGTATCGACACAAGGATCAACTTGCCACGCAAAGCCCACCTGCTGCTGATTGACGACGACCCCAACACCCTGGCTTCTTTGGCGCGCGCGTTCCGCCTGGCGGGGCACGAAGCCACGGTTTGCGATAACGCTTCGCGAGCGGTGGAACTGGTGCGAAACGATCGCTTCGATCTGATCCTCTCGGACGTGGTCATGCCCGGGAAAAGCGGCATGGAATTACTTGAAGATTTCAAGAAGGCCGGCGTGCAAACTCCTATCGTGCTGATTTCGGGGCAGGCGAATATCGAGATGGCGGTGAAGGCCACGCGGCTCGGCGCGCTGGATTTTCTCGAAAAGCCGCTGAGCACGGACAAGCTGCTGCTCACCGTTGAAAATGCGTTGAAGCTTTCGCGCCTGGAAGATGAAAACCGAGAGTTACGGCATCGCCTCGGCAAGCACGAACTGGTTGGTTCCGGCGCGGCAATGAACAAAATGATGGCTCAGATCGAGCGCGTAGCGGCGAGCGAGACGCGGGTTTGCATCTTAGGTGAAACTGGCACCGGCAAAGAACTGGTGGCGAGGGCGATTCATGAGAAGTCGCCGAGACGCGAAAATTCATTTATCACCTTAAACTGCGCAGCAGTTCCGGCCGAGCTGATCGAGTCGGAGCTTTTCGGCCACGAAAAAGGCTCTTTCACCGGGGCTGCCGGACGCCACTTGGGAAAATTCGAACAGGCCGAAGGCGGCACGCTGTTCCTCGACGAAATCGGCGACATGCCTCTTTCCATGCAGGCCAAGCTGCTGCGTGTCCTGGAAGAAGGCGAAGTCGAGCGCGTCGGCGGAGAGAAACCGATCAAGGTGAATGTCCGCGTAATTGTCGCGACGCACCGCAATTTGGAAGAGCTCTCCAGGAAAAACGAATTTCGCCCCGACCTCTTCCACCGTATCTATGTTTTTCCCTTGTTCCTCCCGCCGTTGCGCGAGCGAAGCGAGGATTTCCCGGAACTGGTGGCCCACTTCTCGCGCCAAGTCGCCGCGCAGAATGGCTGGAAAGAAAAGCTTTTTTCGACGGAGGCGATTGCCGCGCTACGAAAATACTCGTGGCCAGGGAATGTGCGCGAATTGCGGAATATCGTGGAGCGTTTGGTGCTGCTCTCCGCTGAGAACACAATCACTTCGGAAGAAGTGCGGATGGTGCTACCAGGCGGAGAAGCCGCTAATTCCGGCGGCAACGCAGATGCGGGGCAGGGAACTCTTCTGGAGCGCACCGAAGCCTTCGAGCGCGAAGTCCTGCTCGGTGAAATTCGTCGCCACAATTTTCACATGACCAACGTTGCCCGAGCCCTCGGCCTCGAACGCAGCCACCTCTACAAGAAGTGCCAGCAACTCGGCATTGACC
>DASSGJ010000036.1:0-4616 GCA_035693545.1 Candidatus Acidiferrum sp. | reverse complement strand
GCGGACATCCTGAAGATGATGAAAAGAACGCTCCGCGGCTGGGGCCGGCTCGTCACCATCCTGATACGCCTGATACGTCACGCGAAACGGCGCCGACGTACCCGCGATCGAGCGGTGAATCCTGAGTGTTCCTTCGCTTGCAATTGCGCTTGCCATTTTTTTCCTTCCAGTCTTCACGGGATTAGGCGGTCTGCCACTTGACCTTGGAAATGTCTATGCCTTCCTTGGCCATTTCGTACAGCGGCGAGAGTTCGCGCAGTTTGGTTACAACCTGCACCATTTTGTCGATCACGTAGTCGACTTCTTCCTCGGTCGTAAACCGCCCGAGGCCGAAGCGGATCGAGGTATGCGCCAGATCCTCGCCTACGCCTAATGCTTTGAGTACATAACTTGGTTCCAGGGTTGCAGAGGTACACGCTGAACCGCTCGAAACCGCAACATCGTTGATTCCCATGAGCAACGATTCGCCCTCGACATACGCGAAGCTCATGTTGAGGTTGTTCGGCAGCCGGTGCTCCATCGAACCGTTGATGAACACCTCATCCAGCTTGGCTTCCAGGCCTTTGCGCAGCCGCTCGCGCAACGCGAGCATCTTCTGCGATTCCTGCGCCATTTCCTGCTGACAAAGCTCCGCCGCTTTGCCGAGTCCCACGATGCCGGGTACGTTTAGCGTGCCGGAACGCATGCCTCGCTCGTGACCTCCACCATCAATGATGGCCGAAAGCTGCACGCGCGGATTGCGCCGGCGAACATACAACGCCCCAACGCCCTTGGGTCCATAAAACTTGTGAGCCGATATGGCGAGCAGGTCGATGTTGTCTTTCTGCACGTCCACCGGGATTTTGCCGGCAGCCTGCACGCCGTCCGAGGCGAAAATAATGCCGTGTTCCTTGGCAATCTTCCCGATCTCCCGAATCGGATTCACTGCGCCGATTTCGTTGTTGGCGTACATGATCGCGATCAAAATCGTGGTCGGCCGGATCGCCTTCCGCACATCTTCCGGATCCACGCGGCCGTCCTTGCCCACTGGCAGGTAAGTCACTTCAAATCCGTGTTTCTCCAGGTTCTTGCAGGTATCGAGCACAGCCTTGTGCTCGATCGCCTGGGTGATGATGTGGTTGCCCTTTTCGCGGTACATTTCCGCGACGCCCTTGATCATCAGATTGTCGGATTCCGTTGCACCGCTGGTGAAGATAATTTCCTTCGCGGTCGCGCCGATCAGCGAAGCCACTTGCTGGCGCGCATTCTCCACCGCTTCTTCGCCGGCCCAGCCGAACGAGTGGTTGCGGCTGGCCGCGTTCCCGAATTTCTCGGTGAAATACGGCAGCATCGCCTCCAGCACCCGCGGGTCCATCGGGGTGGTGGCGTGATTGTCCATGTAAATCGGCAGCTTGACGGCCATTTCCGTGTTCTCCTCTAACTCTTGGACTTCCCGCTTAGCGGCTCGCCGCCAGTTGGTCTATCCCTTTCAATTCCACGAGCGCCGGCTCCTGCTTGTCTTCGCTCAACTGTGCGATGCTCACCGTGCTCAAAACGCTCAGGATACTTTCGTTGACCCGCTGCAACGGTTCTTTGATGGAGCAGCGGTCGGTTGCGTCACAATTTCCGTGATTGGTGACGCAAGAAGTAATCAGCACCGGCCCATCAATCGCCGTAATCACTTCCAGCGCGCTGATCTTGGCCGGCTCTTTCGCCAACTGGTAGCCTCCGCTGGAGCCGTGCTTCGCCACTACCAGAGTTTGCCGTGCGAGCTTTTGCAGCACCTTAGCCATGAGCATGGACGAGATCCCATACTCCTCGGCAATTTCGCTGGCGCTGCATGCATGCTTCTGGCGGTGGTTGGCCAGATGCTTCATGGCGATCAGGCCGTAATCCGCCTTCTTGGATAATTTGAACATCTTGCGCCCCCCAGCGCGGCCGAACGGAGCGAACTCAATTACGACTGAACCAGTCGCATATTCACTATACGACTTTGTTCCGCTCTTTGTCAATCCCCAGCCGGGGTCAAAACTCAAGCCAAATCTTTATTTATCCAGTACTTAGACTACGACCCAATTAGTCCTAGATGGAGCTTTTTCCACTTAAATGCCCGTATTAGAAGTTGAACGGTGGTTATTCCAGTCTGAATGGCTTCTGATTCCCTCCCCTTTCCGGGGTATTCTGAAAGCCACACAAAATTTTGGGGGCGCGCTGACCGGCATGGGATTCGTCAGGATGGGTGGGAGATTCGCTTGGGTACTTCGTATAAGCTCTCAACTGGTCGTGCTCACGCTCGCGGCAGGTAGCGCGCTACCTCAGGTACCCGCCGCAAAACGACCCGCCGCTGCGAAAGCCTTAAAGAAAAGTTCGCCGGATACGTTTACCCTTGTCGGGGCGGGAGACATCGTCGGCTGCTCGGACCTCTCCGGCGCGGAAGCAACGGCAAAGCTCATCGATGCTATCCCCGGCACAGTCTTCGCGGCTGGTGATCTGGTGTATGAGCGTGCCACCTACGAAGAGTTCGTGAAATGCTACGGTCCAACCTGGGGTCGCTTCAAAGCGAGGACCCGACCGACTCCCGGCAACCACGAATACTACGCCGCCACACCCAGCGGCTATTTCCGCTATTGGGATGGCCGCGCCGGCGAGCCTGGAAAAGGTTATTACAGTTACGACCTTGGTTCGTGGCACATCGTCGTTCTCAACACCAACTGCGGAGCAGCCCAACTGGATGGTTGCGCGGAAGGCTCCCCCGAAGAAACCTGGCTCAGGCAGGACCTCGCCACGCATCCGAACGTTTGCACGCTCGCCTACGGCCACCACGCCCTCTTCAGCAGCGGCCTCTTGCCGAAGCATGCCGAGCACCCCGAACTACGGGCCTTCTGGCAGGATCTCTATGATGCCCACGCCGATCTCGTCCTAGCCGGCCACGAACACTCCTACGAACGATTCGCCCCTCAGAATCCAGAGGGCAATCCCGACCCCGACCACGGTATTCGCGAAATCGTCGTCGGCACCGGCGGCCGCAGCCACACGCCGCTCGGCTACGCCAAACCCAACAGCGAGGTCCGCGACGACAAAACCTACGGTGTCCTGAAACTCACCCTTTCGCCCGGCAAATATCGCTGGGAGTTCATCCCTATCCCCGGCAAAACCTTCCGCGATTCCGGCGAAGGTACCTGCCACAACGCAACCAACTCCCCCGCAAAGTAGGCTTGTGTTCATTTAGACGGACCCTCGCAGGTTGGGAAGTCGAGTTGCGTTATTTTTGAGGTGCGCAGACGCTGCCCGCGAATGCGGATTCGATCAGCTTTTGAAACGCCGGAAGCTCAGGCATGGTCAACTGGGACTTGTGCGCCTGCTGTTCCAGTCCGTTAAGGGAGCTGATGATCTGCACCTTCCGCTGCTCGTCCGAAAGTGGCGTGCCTTTGCTTATCGCATCGAGCGCGTCGAGGGCAATCTTCGCGGATTGCGATAACGCGGAAGACGCCGGTGCCGCGTCTTTTACCAGTTGCGAGCGTTGTGCGAGGGATTGCAAGCGACCATCGATCGTAGCCCACTCCACGAGTTGGGAGCGAATCTCCGCCGCCATCGTCTGGTCCTTACAGCTCGCCGAAACAAATTGATCCACCAGCAAAGAGAATTGCCGCGACACGTCGCTCTCCGGGTAAACCGCATCCACCAAGCGGTTCAAAGGAGCAAGGCTGGTCTGCTGGATCTCGATGCTGTCCTCGCGCGTGTAGTCTTTCTGATGCTCCAGCGCCTGCGCCAGCGCGCGCAGCGCGTCGTACTCCGACGCGGAGGCCGAGCCGGCAATGCGCTGCAGCATGGTGCGTTGAAACGAGCGGTGCGTCAGGCCCAGCCACTCGAGACGCTGCGCTTGCCTATCCAGCCGCGCGTACAGTGAAGCCACGTCCGTCGTGCCTTCCGGCGACCACAAGCGTTCCGCAATCGCTGCGTTGCGCGGCCAGATGCGCGAATCGATATTTTCGCCGTTCACATATTCGGACCACATGCAGGATTCGCCGCCCAGGATGAGTTGCTTCTGCTCCGGCGTCAGCGACATTGCAGGGCCGCCCAGCGGATCTACCGCGTAGTGACGCGCAGCGGTCCAGCCAAGGTCCAGGTAATAGCCGTTCGAGAGAATGCCGCGATAGCCCGCCTTCGCCGCGGCACTAAGCGAATCTACGCCGCGCCATGACTGTATGACGATGGTTTTCGGGACGCCGGGCACCAGCACTTCGTCCCAGCCCACCGGCGTTTTTTTGTGTTTCGCCAGGATTTCCTGCACTCGCCCGCTGAAGTAGGCCTGCAATTCCCCGTTGTTCTTGATCTTGTGGGATTTCTTGAACATCTGGATTTTCGTGCTGGCGTCCCACTCCTTGCCGTTTACTTCGTCACCCCCAATATGGAAGAACTGGTCCGGAAAGAGCTTGGCCATTTCACCGATAAATTCGTTCAGGAATTTGTACGTCTTCTCGTCCGTGGGATCCATAGCCGGATCGAGGACGCCCCATTTGCGCTCAATCGCGTAAGGACCAGCGCCGCTGGCAAGCTCCGGGTATCCGACAAACCATGAGGTACTGTGTCCGGGCATGTCGAATTCGGGCATCACGCGGATGCCGCGATCGCGCGCG
>DASSGJ010000035.1:0-5172 GCA_035693545.1 Candidatus Acidiferrum sp. | reverse complement strand
TTGATCCGGTATTTTCCGAACCACTTCTACGTTCGATTCGACAGCGGCGCAACGATCATCAATTACGGAAGCGGGGTTTTTGTGGATCCGGTGAGCGGCCAGCAGGTGCATCGGGGGATAAGGGGTGGGCCGGCGTTTTCGCTGGGGGTGGGGGCGCATTTTTGAGTTCAGGCGGCATGCCCTTGGGATTGTTTTTGGCGCCGCGCGTGGGCGACTACGAGGCGAATATCCTCGTAGGTGATGTCTTCGGAAACGGCCTCTTTGATGGGCCTCAGCAAATCCAGGCCAAGGCGGGCGGCGGCTTCGAGGATGTGTTGCTGGTGGATGGGATGCACCCAGTCCGGGCGAAAGGCTAACTCGCCCTTCTCGACAAGGTCGGCAATCAGGGAGACGACAGTGGAAACTTTTCTGCCGCGAAGTTGGGCGATCTCCTCAAAAGTGCGGCCCTGGTTCAGCATTTCCAGTGTTTCCTGCGAGGGACTGGAAGCCTTTGCGTGCCAATCCTTGGTGGCGCGCTCCCCAGTCGAAAATCGGCGGAGGGCATCGAGAATTTCCTGGCCGTAGAGTTCGCATTTCTTTTCACCCATGCCGGAGATCTGGCGAAGTTCGGCGATCGTACGGGGCTCGGCCTGGCAGATGGCCTCGAGGGTGGTGTCGTGGAGAACGATGAAGGCAGCGATCATCTTTTCGCGGGCGGTGTTTCGGCGCCATTCGCGCAGGAATTCGCGGAGTTCCTCGTTGACCTGCACGGTCGGATTCAGTTCGTATCCGGCCGCTTCGAGAAGACGGTTGGGATTCCGGATAGGTTGGGAAGTTTTGGATGATGTCTGGTTGATGCCGGAAAGCCATTTCGGAGTGCCCGCGCAGATATCGCAGACTTCGCAGCGCTCCCATTTGGTGACTTCGCCGAAGTGATTGCAGATTCCTTTTTGCCGGCACTTCTGCCCGCCGACGAATTGCTGGATCTGGTGGTAGCGATCCCATGCGCGGTCTTTTTCCTGGGAATCTCCGATCTGGTTGATGAAAAACGCGCGCAGGCCGTTGTCTTTCTTTTCCCAGAAAATGTAGCAGTCGGCGGGCAGGCCATCGCGGCCGGCGCGGCCGGTCTCCTGATAGAGCTGCTCGATGCTTTCGGGCAAGCCGAGGCGGACCACGGCGCGCACGTTGGGTTTGTTGATGCCGAGCCCGAACGCGACGGTGCCGACGAGCACGCGGACCTCTTCGCTCATCCACTTTTCCTGGTTCTCGCGGCGAGCGGAGGCGTCCATCTGGCCGTGATAGCCGACGGCGGCCACGCCGTTTTCTTCCAGCAAATCGATGACCTCGCCGACGCGCGCGACCGTCGGGGTGTAGACGATCACGTTGCCGTCTTTCACTTTCTTGACCGCCTCGACGACGCACGCGTCCTGCATGTTTCCCGTGCACTGGCGCACGAAGTAGCGGAGGTTTTCGCGGCGGAAGCTGGAGACGGATTTCAGGGGGTCGCGGAGGTGGAGCTGCTCGACGATGTCGTGGCGGACCTGTCGGGTGGCGCTGGCGGTGAAGGCTGCGATGGGATGATCCGGGAAAAGCGCGCGGAGCTTGCCGAGCTGGCGGTATTCGGGGCGGAAATCGTGGCCCCATTGGGAGATGCAGTGGGCTTCATCAATGGCGAAGAAGGAGAGCGGGACTTGCCGCAGCCAGTCGGCGGTGCCCTCCATCACGGCGCGCTCGGGGGAGACGTACATCAGGCGGTATTCCCCGGCGATGGCCTTTTGCTTCAGTTCGCGGCGGTCGGATTCGAGAACGGCGCTGTTCAAAAAGACGGCGGGAATGCCCATCTGGCGAAGCTGCGCCACCTGGTCCTGCATCAGGGCGATCAGGGGAGAAATCACGACGGCAGTGCGATTTTCCTGCAACACGGCGGGAAGCTGGTAGCAAAGCGACTTGCCTCCGCCGGTGGGCATCACCACGCAGACGTCGCGGCCGGAGGCCAGTGCGCGAACAATCTCCTCCTGGCGCGGGCGGAAAGCGTCGTAGCCCCAGTAGCGCTTCAGGGCGTCGAAAAATTGCGAGTCGGGGATGGCGGGACTCGCGAGGGTAGTGGTGGCGGACATCGGTAGCTCCGGGAACGGCGCGACCCCAGGGGAAGGGAGGCGAAACGCAGTGGGCAGTTTCGCTTTAGTTTCGCCAAATGTCAAGACCAACGTTGTTAATTTCCTGGTTGGTAATCCACAGAAGAGGAAAGGCTGTGGATATGGAGCTCTCCGACTTCTTCCATGTAGCGCTGGCTTTTAAGCCAGCCTCTGTTCTCGCTCGCCACTCGTCATCAGCCACTCGCCACTCCTTTGCTTCCCCTCGATCCGCGCCCCCGTCCGTAACTCCTTTCCTTCCCCTACATACGCAAAAACAGGGGGGTACACATCCCCCAAAAATGTCGGCGCGCCGACATTTTCGATTTTTTCCCTTATTTTTTGTGGTTTTTACAAAGGCAAGCGAAGAGGGCTGGCCCCGAAAATTCGTTCGGGGGCGTAAAAGGCGCGCTTAAAAGACCAGCGCTAGATGGCAGAAGGTAGAGAAAAGAACCGACCTAAGGGTCGGCCACTACAAATTAGGGCTTCGCCGAATCGGCGGCGGCGGTGATGTGGCCGGAGGTGCGGTAGGAGGAGACGAGTTTTTCGAAGGCGGGTTGCATGTCGTGGAAGAGCGGCTCGACGCACCAGACGGTGACCTTGGTGAAGGTGTTGCCCGACTGGATGAAGGCGGAGAGGAATTCGACGGGGAGGTTGTTGCTCTTCTGGAGAGTGCCGCGATAGTAGACCAGGATGGAGGGTTTGCCGTCGATCTTGGCTTCGGTGCGGGCGAGTTCCTCGAAATTGGAAAGGGTTTTGCGGGCGCCGAGCATGGTCAGTTCGCGGTAACTATCCATTGAACCGGGATAGTCTTCCTGGATGACCATGGCGAAACGCATTTTGTCCTTGGAGCTGAGCGCGACGAGCGTGGTGGGAGAGTTGCGAAGATTCGGGTCGATCAACCAATCCGGGGGAAGGGTGAGGGAGAACTTGCCGGTGCGGTTGATGTATTGCGTGCCCACGAGGGTCTCGTCCATCTTCGGGAGAGGCTGCTTAGCGGGGGCGACGTCGGGAGCTTTGGCGGAAGCGTTATCCGCGAAGGAGATGGTGACGATGTCGCCGCGGTTCAACTGGACCTTGCCGTAGGAGGTTTCGACTTCGATCTTTTCGGAAGTGATGCCGGTCATGCGGCCGACGATTTTCGTGCCGTCCTTCAGGACGATTTCTTCCGCCAGCGCGGGCAGGGCCGCGGTCAAGAAGAGCAGGCAGATGGCGATTGGCCGAAACATTGGAGCCCTCCTGCGCGGCGCAGGGCCGCGTTCCGTCGAGAGATCGTTGGGTGCGCCGGCAACACGCATGCCCGTTCGTAAGGATGAATTTCGAGTATCGGGATGTTCGAGTCGATAGGCGGATAGTACCAACGGTCCAATTTCCAAGTAGCGGATTGGACACTCCCCGCCTTCGCGAGAAGGGATCGCTTCGGCGGGTTCTGTGGGGCGATCAGGGTTTGGGGGCGGGCTTGGCGCCGGATTTGATCATGAGCTTATCGGCTTCGGCGAGGGCTTGGGCGGCGGGGATTTCTGCGCCGGATTTGTCCACGTAATGGATGTCGAAAGGGCCGTCCATGGAGACGATTGCGGCGCAAGGTTTGGAGCCGGAGCATTTGTCCTGGTGAATGTGCTTGGCGGGGAGGTAATTGTAGTCGCCATTGGTGAGAAGGACGGGCTTTTCGTCTTTCATCGAGATTTCGAGCAGGCCGCTGAGAGGGACTACGCTTTCGTTGATGCTGTGCCAGTGCCAGGGAACCATGCAGCCGGGAGTGAGCTTGATCTCGACGACGGAAGGGCCTTTGTCGGGGTCGCCCCGGAGGACGGCGAGGGTGATGCAATCCGGGGCGCCATGCGCGGGGGCGTATTTCTGAGAAGAGGCTTTGCTGACGATGGGCTTTTCGGGCACTTCCTGAGCCGGGACTGCGCTCACCAGGAAAATCGAAAAAAGAAAAAACGAGAACAGCGATTTCATGGGTGCCTCCGTTTGGTGTCGGGGTACGTTAGACGGTTTGGAGGAAGAGTGTCAATGGAGATTGCGGAGGATAGCGGAAGAGGATTCGCGAGTGAGAGAGGCGGCTGGTACTCTGGATGAGCTTATCAGTAAGAAATAAAGATAACGCAGAGGCGCAGAGTACGCCGAGCTTCGCAGAGGAAGAATGAGGAAGGCTATCGAAGGAGAGTGGGATTAGTGGCACCGATTATTAGCGCGCAGAGGTTGGGGAAGCGGTTTGGGGCTACGCCGCTGTTCCGGGAGATTTCGTTTACGGTGTCGGAGGGAGACCGGATCGGGATTGTGGGGCCGAACGGCTCGGGGAAGTCCACGCTGCTCGCGATGCTGGATGGGCGGGTGCTGCCGGACAGCGGAGATGTGGCGGTGCGGAAGGGGATGCGGGTGAGCGGGGTGAAGCAGATTTCGGAGTATGCGGCGGGGGATACGGTGCGGTCGGTGATTGACGCGGCGCTGGACCGGGCGAAGGTGGCGGAGGCGGAGCGAGCGGGGCGGGAGGCGGAGATTCTGGGGCGCGCGGGATTTTTGGATTTGGAGGCGCGGGCGGATTCGTTGTCGGGAGGCTGGCGGAAGCGGCTGGGGATCGTGGAGGCTTTGGTGCAGCGGCCGGATGTGCTGCTTCTGGATGAGCCGACGAACCATCTGGATCTGGCGGGGATTGTGTGGCTGGAGGAACTACTGAATGAGGGTGATTTCGCTTGTGTTCTGGTCAGTCACGATCGTTATTTTCTTGAGAATGTTGCGACGGAGATAGTGGAGCTGAACCGCGTGTATGCGGATGGGTTGCTGCGGGTGCAGGGGAGCTACTCGAAGTTTATTGAGGGCAAGCAGGCTTATATGGAGGCGCAGAGCAAGCTGCAGGATGCTCTGAAGAATCGGGTGAAGATCGAGGTGGAGTGGCTGCGAAGGGGGCCGAAGGCGATGAGCACGAAGGCGAAGGCGCGGATCGATAATGCGAACGAGTTGATTGGGCAGTTGAAGGACGTGAATGCGCGGGTGCAGACGGCGAGCGCAGGGATTGATTTTTCGGCGACTGACAGGCAAACGAAGCGGCTGGTGGAGT
>DASSGJ010000034.1:0-18727 GCA_035693545.1 Candidatus Acidiferrum sp. | reverse complement strand
CATCTCAAGGAAATGCTTCCGCAACCCGAGGACCTGCAACTTGTAAGCGAGATTCAGTCGGTTGAAAAACAATGGATCTCGCCCAAAGGCTCCATCCAGTAATCAGGTACAATTTAGAGTGCGGAAGCATAGCTGTCGCTTCTACGGACTAATCCCGAGGCGGGACCTAGGGGACTTTTAATTGCCGCGGCCAACTCGAGCCAAACTCTTCGGCCTGCTTTTCGGAGGAGTGGTCGTTGTTGTCATGCTCTTCATGATGTTTATGATTCTGGGGAACATTTTCATCCGCGAGTAGTAATCGCAAGAAGGTATGCGGAGCTCCATGAACGATCTCGAAATCTCAGCAGTTGAATTAAAGCAACGCCTCGACAATGGCGAAAAAGTCGTCCTGGTGGACGTGCGCGAACCCTGGGAAAACGCGCAATGCCGCATCGAGGGAGCCGTTCTCATCCCGATGGGCTCGATCCCCGCGAGCCTTCAAAAGCTGGACACCGATGAACCGGTCATCTGCTACTGCCACCATGGTATGCGCAGCCTTGACGTGGTCAACTGGCTGCGCCAGCAGGGCATCGCCAGCGCCAAATCCCTAGCCGGCGGTATCGATCGCTGGTCCCTCGAAATCGATCCCCGCGTCCCGCGCTACTAAGCCCCATGCCGGCAAAACTCCTCTTTTATCAGAAACCCACTTGAACCACCTGCCGCAAAGCAAGAGGTCTCTTGCTCGAATTGAAACTCGACTTTGACTCCCGAGATCTCGACAAACAGCCTCTGTCCGAATCCGAACTCGACAAGCTGATCGGCACCCGGGATTACAAGCAATTCCTCAACACACGCAACGAACTTTATCGCGAGCGACACATGGCGGAAAAACCGCCCACTCGCCCTGAAGCAGTCAAACTCATGTCCCAAACTCCCAATCTTATTCGCCGTCCATTGCTCGTCCGCGGCTCTCAAATCATCATCGGCTTCGACGAAGCGGCCTATCGCATCCTCGCTCTGCGAGGGAAGTAGGGCCTGCCTTCCGAGGTCTGTCCATTGGGCCCGGAAGAATCTGCGGGGCGGGCCGCTCTTCGATACAATCTTTTTATGCCAATCAAAACCATCGCCATTATCGGCGCAGGCACCATGGGCCGCGGAATCGCGTATGCCTCCGCGCTCGGCGGCTACAGCACAGTCCTTGAAGATGTTTCTGACTCCATGCTGGCGAAAGCCCTCGCCTGGATCCGCGAGGCCCTCGAAGAAGGAGTCCGCCGGGGCAAAGTAGAAAGCGCCGCGCGCGACGCCGCCCTCGCCCGCATCACCAGCTCGCAAGTCGTCAACGAAGCCATCCGCGACGCCGAACTCATCATCGAAGCCGTACCCGAAGAACTTGAAATGAAACTGGAACTCTTCACCATTTTCGACAAATTCGCCAAGCCCAATGCCATCTTTGCCAGCAATACCTCTTCGCTCTCCATCAGCGATTTCAGCGACATCGTCCTCCACAGAGACCGCTGTATCGGCATGCACTTCTTCAATCCAGTGCCAAAAATGAAGCTGGTCGAGATCATTCGTACTGCGCACACTTCCGACGAGACCGTTGCGGCCTGTGTTGCCGTCGCCAAACGGATGGGCAAGGAAACCGTTATCGTCAACGAAGCCCCCGGCTTCATCACTTCGCGCATCAACGCGCTCATCGGCAACGAAGCGTTCGCCATGCTGGAAGCGGGCATCGCTTCCGCTGCAGACATTGATAAGGCCGTGAGGCTCGGACTCAACCATCCGATGGGCCCGTTCGAAATGGTTGACCTTGTCGGTCTCGACGTCCGCCTGAAAATTCTCGAATACCTCCACTCCACCCTCGGCGAAAAATACAAACCCAGCCCGCTCTTGCGCCAATACGTCCAACAAGGCCGCCTCGGCCGCAAATCCGGCCGCGGTGTGCACGACTACACGGCATCCAGGGAGTCATCTGACCGAACTTAGTGATGGCTTGGGATAGTTGGTAGTCTCGTTCGAACTGAGCACGCCAGCGAAAAGCAGATCCCTCACCCCGCAAAAAAGCGCGGGGTGAGGGATGACAGTTGTGTGGGCGCACGTTCGTCCAAATGGCTTAAACTACCAGCATGACCGCCCCGATCGATCGCATCGTCATTCAGCAAGGCGACCTGACCGAAATGGACGTTGACGCCATCGTCAACGCCGCGAACAACGATCTCATTCTCGGCGCCGGTGTCGCGGGCGCCATCGCCCGCAAGGGAGGCGAATCCATCCAGCGCGAGTGCGACGATATCGGCAGCATCCCCGTCGGCTATGCGGCCATCACCGGCGGCGGGAACCTGAAGGCCCGCCACGTCATCCACGCCGCCAGCATGAGCCTCGGCGGCATGCGCACGACTGCCAAGACCCTGCGCACCTCCACTGCCCACGCCCTGCGCCTTGCCGCGGAACGCGACCTGAAATCCATCGCGTTTCCCGCCGTTGGCACCGGCGTATCGGGTTTTCCCATGGATGAGTGCGCCCAGATCATGCTTGCCGAAGCCCTGCAGCACCTGAAAGGCGGCAGCTCGCTGGAAAGCATTTACTTCGTACTATTCGATGCCCGCTCGCGCGACATCTTTCAGGCCGCGTGGAAAACCCTGCAAAAAGAGAACTCCACGGGAGCCGTTTCCGCGTGACTCCGCTAGGCGCCCTTCTCGCGGAACGAATCCGCCGCTTTGGGCCCATCTCCTTCGCCGAATACATGCGCGAATGCCTTTATCACCCCGTCCACGGCTATTATTCGCAGCCCGAAGCCCGCCGCTTCGGCGACTACTACACCAGCGTGGACGTCCATCCCATCTTCGGCCGTCTTCTCGCCCGGCAATTCGCCGAAATGTGGAGGCAGCTCAACGAACCGAGCGAATTTCTGCTTGTTGAAGCGGCCGCCGGGACGGGCCGCCTCGCCAGCCACATTCTCGAATTCGCACAAGAGCAACTTCCGGATTTTTTCAGATCGCTCCGCTACATCGCTGTCGAACGTTCTCCCGCCCGATGCGAGCAGCTCGCCGCCCGTCTCTCGCACTTCGCTCAAAAAGGGAAGTGCAGCTCCGCTATTGAGTTTCCCGAGCACATTCCCGCCGGTTGTGTTTTCTCGAACGAACTCCTCGACGCGCTTCCGGTCCACCGCGTCCTGCAGCAGCGCGGCGCGTTGAAAGAGATCTTCGTCACCACGGATGGCAAAGTTTTCTCCGAAATCCCCCACCCGCCCTCCACCGGCGCCATCTCCGATTATTTCGCAGCTCAGCAAGTCACGCTTGAAGAAGGCCAACTCGCCGAAGCCGGTCTCGAAGCCTGCGACTGGATCAGTGAAATCGCCCGACGCCTCGATCGCGGCTTCGTAATCACCATTGATTACGGCCACGAAGCCGCGGATCTTTTCGACGCGCACCACCAGTCCGGCACGGTCCTCAGTTATTCAAAGCATCAGGCGTCCAGCAATCTTTATTCCACTCCCGGCGAACAGGACCTCACCGCGCACGTCAACTTCACAGCGCTCCGCCAATGGGGAGCGCGCCAAGGTCTCGAAACTCTCGGCCTCGTCACGCAAACCGCGTTTCTTCTGGCTTTAGGAAAGGGGAATGACTTCGAGGATCTCTACGACAACGGCATGGACGAATCCAGCCGTCTCCGCGCGCGGCTGCAACTGAAAACCCTCATCTACCCCGAGGGCCTCGGCGAACGGTTCCAAGTTCTGATTCAACAAAAGAATGTCTCTAACGCCGAACTCACCGCTCTCAGTCCGCTTTAAGGACTCGGCTTCTTCAACGTCGGCTTTTCTCCGGACGCGGGCGCAGGCACATCCGCCTGCTTTCCCTTTGCCGGCACTGAAACAGGCGTCGCCGCGTCGGAAGGAGACGGCGTCGGCATGCCGCTTTCCGAGTAAGGCTTTTTGATCAGCGCCTCAACCACATCCTGCGCGCCGCCCGTATTGTCATTCGTCTGCCGCGCCTTGTTGTACTCATTCAGCGCGCGTTCCCTCTGACCCAAAATATCGAAAATCTTTCCGAGGTACAGGTGACTCCAGACCTCGGTCCACTTTTCTGAGGGCTCCGGGACCGTTGCCAGCGCCTCGCGAAACGCGTTGGCCGAAGCCTGGTAATTCTTCTGGTAGAAAAACGCCTCGCCCATCCGGAAATTCGCCAGCGAACGACTGGGCTGAATGCTCAGCGCGCGCTGGTATTGCTGCACGGCGTCGTAATATTTTCCGACTTCTGCCAATTCTTCACCCCGGGCAATTGCCGCCCGAGCCCGCAAATTGGGCGTGCTTTTCAAAATCAGATTATTCGGGTCAATCCGGATCCCACCCGCTTTCGGCCTTCCAAACGTCTCTTCCGTAAACTGCGTCTCTGTCCCGGTAACATAAATCGTCTTCATCTCCGGGTTTCCTTCTGTGTCCACGCGCAGCTGCACCGGCATGCTGAAGGTATCCAGCGGCTGCTTGACCTTCCCCACAATGCGGAATCCCTTGCGCGTCCGGTAGACGACGTCTTCCATCGTAAATTCCGGAACACCCGTTGAATTTAGCCACTGCGCGAAATACCCTTGCAGGTTTGGCGCTTCCTGCCCGGGTTTCACGCTCGCATTTGCTGTGGCGATGGCCATATTTTCGAAATCGACCATCCGAGCCGTTTTGCCCTGGTACTTCGCATAAAATCCGTGCAGCACAGACTTGAACGCCGGATCGCCCATTTGCCCGCGCAACATGTGAAACAGCATCGCGCCCTTGTTCATCACCACGGAGCGATACTCGCTTGAATAGGGAGCCAGCCGCGCCGATTGCGCCACGGGAGCAGAGTTTTCATACATCAGCGCGCCGACGGCGAATTCGTCCAGAGCCCGCAGCCCCGCCTCTTTTCCGAAATTCTGCTCGGCGTAGAGTTCCTCGGAATACCGCGCCAACCCGTCGCTGATCCACACGTCACTCATGCTTGCCGGCAAAACCTGGTTGCCCCACCACTGGGTGGCCACCAACCGACTCAAGGTCCGGTCGCTGTATTTCGGGTCCCACAGGCGGTGGCTCAGCATCACCACGCCCGGGCCGGAAAAATCGCGCAGCGTCCCGTCCGGCAGCTCGACCACCGTCATGTCGGGTTCCGGCAACGCGCCGAACATGTCCGAAAAAATGACCACTTGGTGCGCCACGATGTTCGCGAATTCCTGGACCTTGGCCGAATCCGCGCGCGGCGCGTACACCGCAACGCTGATGCCTTCGGCCTGTTTCGGGCTCAACTGCAGCGGCCCGGCCACGAACGATCCGTTGGGTTCGCGCCGCTCGCAATGGAAGGTGTACATCAGCCGCTTGCCTTCGGCCGCTGAGCGCGGCGCCAAAGGTTGCGGCGCCTCCGCTTTTCCCGTTCCTGCCACCGCCATCGTGTCCGGCACGTTCAGCTTGAACGTCCCGGTATACCGGTTCGCGGGATAATTGGTCAGCGGAAACCACCGTGACGGCAGCAGCAGATACGCCCAATCTTTTCCGATCGACGCTACCCTCACGTTCGGCACCGGGCTGTTTTCTTCATTGGCCAGGAGGCCGCCGTACGCGAACGTCAGCGAAACCGTTTTTCCGGCTGCTACTGGCGTAGGCAACGTCACCGAGAGATACATCGGATTTTCCGGCTCTCGCTGAAAGGACAGCGGCTTTCCGTCGGGACCCTTGACTTCCCGCACTTCCATGTTTTCGTGCAATTCCACGCGCACGATCTGTGAAACATCCTGTGCGCGGAGGTCCACCTTAACAATCGAATTGATCGTTTGTCCGGTCGTATCGAGATAAGCGGAAAGTTCGTAGTTCTCGGCGAGGAAGTTCGGGCCGCGCGATTCCTGGGCCGCCAGTGGAGAACCGAACACCGCAACAAGAAATGCCAAACCCAGCCAGCACGCACCCCTGACATTTTCCCGCCGCGTCATCGAGTTCCTTTCTGCGCTTACACCTTCGGACGATGGATTGATGTATATAGGATAACAATCCATCAGAAAGCGTTGCCAGCCTGCCCTTGTAACAAGCTTGCAATTTCATCCGCCGCGCGGTCCACCGCCCCCGGCGGGCCCAGCCGATTGCGGACCTCTTCAAGCCCCCGCCGCTGCGCCTCTCGCGCGTTTGGCTCCTGCAGCAGTTGCAGCGTCTCTTGCGCCACGCGCTCGGGCGTAAACTCGCCCTGCACCAATTCCGGCACTACCTTCTTCCCGGCGATCAGGTTCACCATGGCGAAATAGGGAGTCCGCACGAGCGGTTTTGCCAACGTTGCCGTCAGGGGGGACACCCGGTAGATCACCACCATCGGCACGTTCAGCAGGGCTGTCTCTACGGTCGCGGTGCCGCTGGAAACAATCGCCGCATTTGCCGCCGCCAGAGCGTTGTATGTCTCTCCCTCCACCACGCGCACCACCATTCCCGTCGGCCATCCCTGTTTCAACTGCTGCATGTCCTGTGCGTGGGCCGCGGCTACCACAAACTGGGCGGGCACGCGTCCATTGATCTGCGCGCAAGCCTCGCGGAGCACGGGCAAATGGTGCGCCAGTTCGCCCGCCCGGCTTCCTGGAAGCAGCGTCACGATAGAGCGGCTGGCGTCCAGGTTCTGCTCCTCGCAGAATTGCTTCCGGTCCTTCGTCGCCTGCACCGCTCCCACCAGTGGATGACCAATGAATTTTGTGGGCACGCCAGCGTCCGAAAAGAACTTCTCCTCAAACGGAAAGATGCACAGCGCTTTTGTAAACCGGCGGCGCACCAGGTTCGCACGCCAGGGACGCCATGCCCAGAATTGCGGGCAAATGTAATAAACGTTGCGGATCCCTTTGGTTTTCAGTTTCCGCGCCAGCCGCAAGTGAAAACCCGGAAAGTCGGTCAGGATCGCCAGTGCCGGCCGCCGCTTTTCCGCCGCCTCCACCAGCCGCTCCATTGCCCGCAGCAGCGAAGGGAGATGCTTCACAATCTCGGTAATTCCAACCACGGCTACTTCCGAATAGTCCGTGACAATTTCCACGCCCGCCGCCCGCATCTGCGGCCCGCCCATGCCGAAGAGCTCCACGTCCAAGCGCGCTTTCAGAGCCGCTGCCAGGCGCGCAGCATACATGTCGCCGGAGGCCTCTCCAGCGGAAATTAGTAGGGGAATGCGGGGCATCAGAAAGAGCGCTCAATCGCTTGCGGGCGTAGGCGCCGGGAGCATGCCGGCCCCCGCGACGCCGTTGGTATCGTGCAGTTCCTGTTCCTTGTATTGCAACTGGTACAACCGGTAGTAAATCCCGCGCAGCGCCAGCAGTTCCTGGTGGGCGCCCTCTTCGCGCAGCCGGCCTTTGTGGAACACCAGGATGCGGTCGGCATGCTGAATTGTGCTTAAGCGATGCGCAATCACCAGCGCGGTTCGCCCGCTCAGCAGGCGGTCCAACGCTTCGCGGATCAAAAGCTCCGTCTTGGTGTCCACGCTCGAAGTCGCTTCGTCCAAAATCAAAAACCGCGGATTGTGCGCCAGCGCGCGCGCGAAACTGATCAGTTGGCGCTGTCCCACGGATAGTGTGGATCCGCGTTCGTTCACATCGGTTTCCACGCCGAGCGGCAGTGAACGGATGAAGTCGCCAAGCCCGATCTCGTCCAGCGCCTTCTCCACATCATTCCGAACAATTCCGGGCGTTCCCAACCGGATGTTCGATTCAATCGTTCCGGTGAACAGGAACGGATCCTGCAGCACGATCCCGAACTGCTTCCGCAGGTCCTGCAAATCCAGCAGCCGGATGTCCACGCCATCCAGGAGAATCTGCCCGCGCTGAATATCATAAAAACGCAGCAACAACGAAATCAGCGTTGTCTTTCCTGCTCCGGTGTGGCCCACAATGGCAAACGTCTGCCCCGAATTCATGCGGAAGGACACATCGCGCAGGACCCAATCCTCATCCGCCGGATTTTCCACATTGCGGTAGCTGAACCACACGTTTCGAAATTCAATTTCTCCGCGCGGCGAAGTGATCTTTTTGGCGTCCGCCCGCGATTCGATCGTGATCGGCTCGTCCAGGAGCTTGAAAATACGTTCTGAAGCCGCCATCGCCGACTGCAAGATATTGAATTTCTCGCTCAAGTCCTGAATCGGCCGGAAAAACCGCTGGGCAAACATCGTGAACTCCACCAGCACGCCCAAGGTGAGCGCGTTGCCCAAAATCCTGTTCCCGCCCGACCAGTAAATCAGCGAGATCGTCGCAAAACTCAGAAATTCGACGGCGGGATAAAACAGCGCGTAGGCCAGAATCGCGTCCCGCCAGGCCAGCATGTTTTCCTGATTTCTGACCCGGAACTCTTGCCGCGCTTTCTGCTCGCGGTTGAAAAGCTGCACCACCGCCATCCCGGAAATATATTCCTGCAAAAAAGAGTTGATCCTCGCGATGGCCGTCCGGATATTCCGGTTCGCATCCCGTACATACTTCCGGAACACCAGCGTCACCACAAAAATGAATGGCAGCACCGCCATCGCGTCCAGCGCCAGCCGCCAATCTATCTTGAACAGCAGCCCGGCCATCACCACCAGCAGGAAAAAATCGTTGATCATGGTCACGACGCCGGCTGCGAACAGATCGTTCAGCGCGTCCACATCGGTGGTTACGCGGGTCATCAGCCGGCCCACCGGGTTCCGGTCGAAATACGTCATTGGCAGCCGCTGCAGGCGCCCGAAAATCTCCGTGCGCATGTCGTACATCGTTTCCTGGCCGACGCGCTGCATGATCCGGATTTGCACGTATTGCGCGAGGAAATCGAAAACCAGCACGCCCAGGTAGAATACGCAGATCAGAGCAATACCGTGCCTGGCCGCTGCTTCAGTCAGCAGCCCTTTCGACCATGGCACCAGGTGATTGTCAATTGCGCGCTGGAAAAGGATCGGCGGCGCCAGCTCCAGAGGCGTCACGATCGCCACCAGCGCAAGGGCGAACACTACCCGCCACCGGTAAGGCCGCATATACCCCAGCAGCCTCTTCATCAGCCGCGAGTCGTATGCCTTGCCTAAGGCTTCTTCTTCGTGAATATTGCTCATGCCCGCTCGAGCTCTTCTTCCAGCAGTTGCTTTTGATATAAATCCGCGTAGTAACCTTGCCGCGCCAGCAGTTCATCGTGGGTTCCGCGCTCGATCAGCTGGCCGTCTTTCAGAACCACGATCTGGTCGGCCTCGCGCACCGTGGACGTCCTGTGGGCGATCAGAATTGTGGTCCGCCCGTGCATCACGCCGCGCAGGCGGTTCAAGATTTTTTCTTCGGTCTGGGTGTCCACCGAGGAAAGGGAATCGTCCAGAATCAGAATCCGCGGGTCGCGCACTACCGCGCGCGCAATCGCGGAGCGTTGCTTCTGCCCGCCGGAAAGGGTGATGCCGCGTTCCCCGACCATGGTCTCGTATTGTTTCGCGAAATCCTGAATGTCCCCGTCAAGGCTGGCAATCTCGGCGGCCTGCCGCACCTGGCCCAGCTCAAAATTCTCTGTTCCAAACGCAATGTTCTCGCCCACTGTTTCCGTGAACAAGAACGTATCCTGCGGCACGTAACCGATGGCCCGGCGCAGGGTTTCCAACGGCCATTCCTGAATCGGCCGCCCGTCAATCAGGAGCTCTCCTGCTGGCGCTTCCCACAGCCGGGCAATCAGCGCCGCGAGGGTCGTCTTGCCGCTTCCGGTCGGCCCGATGATCGCCAGCGTCGAACCGGCGGGTATTTCCAGATCCACATTCTTCAAGACCGGCCGCAAAGCGCCGCCGTGCCCATTCGATCCGGCTACGCCGTTGCCGGCAATCGAAGTCGGATAAGCAAAGGTCAGGTTGCGGAACTCGATCTGCCCTTTGATTCGCGCATCCTGGGAAACCTTGGCCCCCCGGTCGTCAATCTGGGGCTTGGCCGTCAAAATATAATTCAAGCGGCCCATAGAGGCTGCGCCGCGCTGAAAAATGTTCGTCACCCACCCCAGCGCAATCATCGGCCACACCAGAAAATTCAGATAGGTATAAAACGTAATCAGAGCGCCGATGGACATCTGTCCGTGCAGAATCCGGAAACTGCCCTGCCAGAGTACGATCAGAAATGTCGTCCCGCTCAACGACATCAGGGAAGGCATGAACATGCTCCAGGTGCGGATCAACTGGACGTTCTTGGCGACATACTCGCGGTTGGGCTCGTCAAACCCGCGCAATTCCGCTTCTTCCTGGGCGTACGCCCGAATCACGCGCACCCCCGCCAGATTCTCCTGTACTTTCGCGGACAAGGTAGCCAGGGCGGCTTGAATTTTTTCGTACAGCCGGTGAATGACCTGCCCGAAATACCAGACCGACACCGCGACCACGGGCATTGGCAGAAGCACCCAAAGGGTGAGCGACATCGAAAGCTTCAGCATCAGCGCGATGGCCAGCACCATGGTCACGATGGTGGTCCCGCTGTACATGATCCCCGGGCCGAGCACCATGCGCACTGCGTTCAAATCGTTCGTGGCGCGCGACATCAGCTCGCCCGTGCGGTTGCGCACGTAAAACTCCGGCTCCATCACCAGCAGGCGATCCAGCAGATCGTTTCGAATGTCGAACTCGATGTCCCGTGAAACTCCAATCAGAATCCACCGTGTCACAAAGGAGAGAACTCCCTTTAACGCGATACAGACAACCAGGAACCAGCAGTAAATTGCGAGCGTTCTCCGGCTGTGGGCTTCGTAGTACGGAACCAGATTGCTCAGCCAGTTTGTTCCGATAAAAGTTCCCGTCTCGTGGACCGGGTGCGAAAACGGGCGAGGGCTCCCCGCCACCGTATCCGCGATAATTCCGGAAGAGAGGGGAACAAGATTTCCCACAAAACCCATCAACGCCAGCGTCACTAATCCCAGTGCGATTGATCCCTTATACCGCCCCAGATACGGCCACAGCCCGCGCAGATTCTCCCAGGTAGACACCCCGGGTTTCCTCGGCCCGCCCGCGCGCAGCACTGCCGCCGATGTGCTCATCGCAGCATGGACCTCGGGTTCTCCAGCGTTGGAGATTCGCCCAGGAAATGCTGGTAGGAAAGATCCATGGATTGATATCGCTTCGCTGCCGGGTTCCAAGCCACTGCGATTGGCAGGGTCCGTTCGTTGCTTCCCGTCTTAATGGGAGTGAAATACACCGTCATTCCTTTTTCCGGGCTCTGTTCATGCTGGAGCTTCCACCCGGTCACCGCCACCAGCGGCGTCTGACCCAGGAAGCCTTTCGGATTTTTCAAATGCTCGTCGGCGCGCATCAATTCCATCCACTTGCCGTCTTCCTGCTTTTCCGCGATGACGGCGCGGGTTACTACTGTCCCGGCCACCACGCTCTTCGGCGTGTTCGGCACCACGTTCGCCACCAGCACTTCCGTTTTGCCCGTCTTCGCCAAATCTCCAAAGAGCAGCACTTGAGCTTCGCTTCCCAGCAGCGCGTGCGCTGCGTCTTGCATCTCTTCCGGTACCGCCGGCTCCGCAGCTTTCTTTTCTGACTCCGCCGCAGTTTTCACGCCTTCCGAACCACATCCAAAAAGCACCACGCTTGCCGCCATCACAAGGATTAGGGGACGCTGCATTCCAGTCCTTTCTAGTGTAGACGTGCCCGCAACCGATGCGTAATCAAAGCCTTCTGGAAAAATCCGTGGTTCTCAGTCACGACCGGTTCGGCAGTTATACCCCAATTCTAGCGGCTGGCCAGTCCTCGTGCCAGAACTCCTCTTTACTTCTGTCCCAAAATCGCATCCAGGCGCGCTTCGAAATTCTCCTCTCCCTCGCTCCACAAGACGCTTCGCTCCACGGGCAGCGCCGCCTGCACTGCCTCCACCCATCCGAATAGTTTTTGGATGTTTTCTTTGGTCCTCTGGTGATATTGCCGCAGGTTCTCCCCGCTTCCCATCCAGGCGCGAAACCGCTTCTCTGCGGGGTGATCCGAACTGTCAAACGGATTCGAGGCTGCGCCCGGCGCCAGCAACCCTGCGTGGCCCGTAAACAGGTGCTCGAATCCCAAGTCGGCAACGAACTGGCCTTCGCTCGCCGCCGCTCCATCTTCAAAAGCGGCCCCCTGGCAGATCAATGTGAGTGGCTGCGGCCCGTTCGCCCACTTCAGCGTCTCAATATCGAAATTCCACAATTCCCATTTCGCTTCCACGATAAACGCGGTGTCCGCATTCAGATACTGGATCGCCAGCGCGGCAATCTCCGGGGGGCCAAAGCCGGGGTCGCGCAAATCCCACTCCACCTCCGACGGTTCGGTGTAATCCACCGGCTGCACCGTCATCATCTGGAACCCGTTCGGTTTTTCCGACACGGGTGCCGTCGTCAGGTAGCGGGCAAATTCCGCAATCATCGTTTGTTCGGAGAAGTCGCGTGTCCACACGCGCAGATACGCCCGGTTGGCCATGGTCAGCCTCAAATTATACAGGTTCTTGTTGTTTCTTGTGGTGCAGGGCCGGCCGACCTGGCAGGCGGGGCTCTTGCGGCTGGAGGTATTTGGGTTCTTGCTGGGGTTCGGCGTGAAAAAACGCCCGCCTCAGAAGGCGGCCGCTACAAGTGTCTAAATTCGCCCGCGATGGGCTCTTTTCTAATTTCCAATTTCAATTTTCTATTTTCTGCTTTGCCTTATCCGCCCGCCTTGGCCCCCTGCCCCTTCTCAAATCCCGCCGCAATCTGCTGCAGCCTCTCGCGCAAGGTATCCCCGAACTTCGCGAACACTTCTGCCGACGCCTCGCGCAACCTCTCTTCCGCGGTCAGCGCAATCTGTGCAATCACTTCCCGCGATTGATGATTCAGGGTCGCCACGGTTGCCACCATCCACGAGTTCGAAATATTTTCCAGACGCCCGCGAAATTCCGTCACTGCCTCGTCGCCCAATTTGTGCAGCCCGCCGCGGATTTCCGCCTGCTGCTCGGCGGTCATCTTCCGCCACGATTCCCAAAGCGCCTCGAATTCCGCCTTCACCTTCTCCTGTGACTCGTTCAATCTCTGGTCCAACGCGCCGCTCATCTCCGCCTGGAATTTTCGCAAGAACTCGTCCTGCTCCACGGTCAGTTTGTGGCTCATCTCCGCCCGCGCCGAGTCCAACCGTTCCCGGGACTCTTCCACGGTCTTGTGCATCAATTCCATGAACCCTTCCAGCTCCTGCCTTCCGCTGCGCTGGATTTCATCCGTGAACGCCGCCGAGGTGGTATCCGCCGCCTCCGCCGACAAAATGCGAATCCGCTCAAACGCTTCGCGCACGGACTCTTCCATCTGCCGGTGGCTCTGCTCCACATAACTCCGGCTGGCGTGGTTCAATTCGCTTGCGAACAGGCCGGAAACCTCTCCCGCCTTCTCGCGCAGTTGCGCACCCGATTGCTCCACGAGCCTCTCCGTCGAATTCTGCAGTTGCGTCTGCGCCTTCTTTTCGTACCACTCCGCGGACTTGAACATCTCCTCCATCGTGTGGTGTTTCAGGTCCACCGCTTTTCCTTCCAGCTCTTCCAGGTGCTTTCCGGTGATCCCCTGCGCCGATTCATGCAGCACCTGTTCCACCGTGCCGAGATTCTCCCGGAAGCGCGCCAGCGATTCCGCGAACGCTTCATCGGCGGAATTGCGGATGCGATCCTGCTGCATCGTCAAAGCCGCGTCCAGCAGAGACCGTCCGCCGGCCAGCCGGTGCACGGCTTCTTCCGTCCGCGTGATGTGCGGCAACACCATGGACTCCACGTGCTGTTCGAATTTCTCCAGCGCCTCGCTGTTCGCGGCTTCAAAACTGCTGCGGATGCGGGTGTAAAGCTCTTCGAATAGAGTGTCCGACTGCCGGTGCAGTTCTTCCCGCCGCTGGTTCAGCAATTCTTCCAGTTGAGCCTGAAACCCGCTCATCGCCTGCTGCTGAACGCCTTCAACCCGCGCCGCGAACTGCTCCAGGCGTTCCGTCGCCTGATTCACCCGTGCCAGCGTCTCTTCCAGTTGCCTGGTCTGCTCGCCCAGCGAACCCAGAACGGTGGCACTTTGCGCTGCGCTCTCCAGCTTCAAGTTATCGCGCAGTTGCACCGTGTGCTCTTGCAACGCCGCCGCTGCCAGTTGTTGCGCCGAGCCCACTTCCTGCGCCACCTGCTCGCGCATGGAATTCTGTGCTTGCTCGAACGTCGCGGTTACTTTTTGCTGAATCTCATCCAATACGGCGTCGAGCGAATCCTTTTGCGCGCAGGCCGCCTCCTCCGCCTGCTTCTTCGCGGCTTCCAAACGCGCCGCTGCTTCCGATTCCACCTGCTCGGCATGCGTTCGGAGCTTCGCCGCCGCCTCTTCCGCCTGGGTGCAAAGCGTCTGCAGCGTTTCGCCCGCCGCTGCCAGTTGTTTTTCGTGCTGGTCCCGCTGCAGCGCACCCTCTCTCGCCAGGTGGGCCATCAGTTCATGCGTAAGCTGCTCGAGTTGCGGCGCCAGCCAGCGCGGCAACTCGGCCTTCAACGATTCCGCCGCGGCCGCCTGCGCCGTCCGCGCGCGCACTTCGGTCTCTTCCTGGATAGCTCCGATGGCGTGGGCGGTTTCTTTCGCTACGTCTTCCCGGAATCCCGCGTACTTCCGTTCCCACTCTTCCGTGGTCTGCTGCCGCTCGGCTTCCACCGCGTGTGTGGCCGCTTCTTTCGCTGCACTGTGAATTTGCTGCTTCGCCTCGGACAGTAGCCGCGCCACCTGCCGGGCCAGTTGCAACGAAGCGTCGGTCGCGCTCGCCGGGGCAGGGAACACCCGCAAATTGTCCGGCGTCGCGACGCCCGGTTCCGCTTCCACGATCGGCAGCGGCGCTTCTCCCGGTCCGGGCATCCCGATGCTCGGAGGCAAATCCATCGGCGAAGCCGGGTTCGACAGCATCTTGTTTTCTTCCGGAAACGCGAACCAGTCGTCGGGAGGAAACGCAATGCCCCATGCATTTCCCGGTGCCTCCAGCTCGAGAGCCACCTGAAAAAGTTGCCGCACCGTCCGTGGCCGCTGGATCCACGCCACTTTCCCCCGCACGCGCCGCGGCGGATGCCCCTGCTCCGGATGAGGAACCTCCAGGTTCACCCACATGTTTTTCAGCACGTAATGCTTGGATTGGTAGCGGCAGCCGTGGCAATTGATGATCAGCGTGGAGGTGCGCTCCGCAAATGGGCGGCCGAGCGCATCCACACCCGTGACCTGCAGCGGCACGGCCTGGACGATGCGCGTGCTGCGGCGCTTTCTCAGTTCTTCGGTTGTGTTTGCTGCGCCCTCTATAGGCATTTCGGTTGTTTCGTCCGTCAAATCGGGGCCGCCGGGTTCGTCGTGCATGGTCGCCGTAAACTCTCTTGGCTCGTCTCGTTATCGAATATCTTCTTGTCGAATATCTACGGCTTCTTCGGCTCGGCTGCGCTCTGCCTATTGTGCGAACCCGTCACGGTATCCCAGATTTCTTTCGCGACCCAGATTGGCCCAACCAGCAGGTACACCGGTCCCTGGAAAAATGCCGGCTTGTTGCCCTCAATCCGGTGGCCCAGGAATAGCAGCGCCCATCCGCCCACGAAGCACCCAACGCCCCAGCGCCACCGCAGCAGCACCAGCAGAATCAATCCCGCAAAAATCAGCGGAATTCCGATCCCGTGTAAGACCTTGTTCCAAGTTGAATGGTGTTCGTGGTCGTACTGTGCCATGTAGTGCTCAAGATCAGCCATCTGAGCACCTCCTACCCCGGTTCCACACGGAACCAGCGCGATTGGCGGGGACCCCACCGCTGGCCTGCACTTTACCGTGATTCGTTCCCCCTGCCTAGAGGACGTTCATTCTGTACGTACTAGCCCGTTGGACTATCTGGTCCTATTCGGTTTTTCCGCAGATTGAGCCCCTTCCCGGGGCCCAGGCTTTTCTTCCCTTTGGCTATGCGTTTTCCCTTCCCCAAAATAGCTGATAGTCCTCTGATCTTCCTCTACTGCAATCATCTTATCGGTCTTGGCATCCCAAACCGAAACCACGCGCTTCGTCCAATTATCATGGGCGTCGCGAACGTACTCGTATGCGACTCGCGCCAATAGTGTCCCGTCTTCGCGGCGGCATTCTTCATAGTCGTTTTCGATATTTCCTTCTTTGCCGGCGTGATGCAGGGTCGTAACTTCCAGCGTTCGGGGGCAGCGCAGCGTGTAATACGTTTGCAACCTCAAAGCGGACTCATTCCAGTTGAATATCCCAAGTTCCCTTTGTCCCTCGGGACACACAAAGTCCGGACTCAACCACCAGGAAACGAGTTTACCCTCGTGTACTCGAAGTGAGTTCACAACATGGCTCTTTTCGTCGAGGGTGTTGTGCTCGAGTATTCCGGTTTTATCGTCGACGCGATCCGTCACATGAATCTGGCTTTGTCCGAGGGCGTCAACGCCTTCCGTTTCGCTGGTATCTGTCCGGGCATCTTGCTTTTCAATCGATTCGTGTTGGAGTCGGCCTTCGCTGTCGTAGGATTTATCGCCGGCAAAATTGCCATGTTCGTCATACTCTACGGTTGTTCGCCCCGTGAAATCCTTTCCCGAATACCAGCGCACTTCGACGGGGCCGTATGGCCCGTATTTGTATATCTGGCGGATCATCGTCTCGCCGTCCGCCGCCCAGTTGCCCATCTCCAGGATGCGCCCCTTATCGTCGTAGACGTAGAGATTTCGTGGAGTCTCAGAACTTTTCGAGTAATCCCTTCCTTGCGCCAGCAAGCTTCCATGAGAGTCGAACTCATACCACCCGGTGTCGCCCGAGCCTGGGAACCACAAACTAGGTTCCGGACGCGGGTCAGGATTGAGCGTTTTGCTGGTTCCCACGACCAGGCGAACTTCTCCCCGAAAGCCGAAGTTCTCCGATCCCCTGAATTGTTTTTGTGATTGGGCTTGCGCTGCCCGTCCAGACATCAACTGAATTACGGTACCGAATACCGCCAGAATCACTGCTTCTCTTCTTGCGTGGCGCCAAAGCATGGTCGACGCACCTCCGCCCGAGCCGCACGGGTCTCTACCAGCTAGAACGTATGAGCGGAGAAATCTTGCATGAGGATGTCCGACGAAACACCTGGGACCTCCATTTCTTTCCGCCAGCCTACAACTCGCGTCTTCCCTCCATCGCCTTCAACATCGTCACCTCATCCGCGTACTCCAAATCCGCGCCTACGGGAATCCCCACGCCAATCCGTGTCACCCGCACCCCCAGCGGCTTTAGGAGCTTCGACACATAGATCGCCGTAGCCTCACCCTCGGCCGTGGGATTCGTGGCCACGATAATCTCTTCCACGCCCCCGCCCTTTAGCCGCTCAATCAAACTCTTGAGGTTCAGCTGATCCGGCCCGCGCCCCTGCAAAGGCGACAGCGACCCGCCCAGTACGTGATACATTCCGCTGAAGGTCCGCGTCTTCTCAATCGCCAGAATATTGTGCGGCTCTTCCACCACGCAGATCGTGCGCTTGTTGCGGTTCGCCCCCGTGCAATAGAGGCATGGATCTGCGTCGGTAATGTTGTGGCAAACCGAGCACGTCCGAATCTTCTCTTTCGCGTCGCGAATCGCCTCCGCCAGCCCCAGCGCGTCCTCCGCCGGTATCCGCAGCAGATAAAACGCCAGCCTCTGGGCAGTTTTCTGTCCAATTCCCGGCAGGTGTTTCAATTCATCGATCAGTCGTTCAACAGGAGCGGCAAAATCAGGCATGCTCCTTAGTTAACACAAGCCGTCCCTCTCCGCAAATTTTCAGGCAGCGCGCCAGTTTTCGATTGCCCTGCCAGTTGACCCAAAGAACAAATCTCCAAACCTTGCGCCGAGCAACAGCGTGAGCACCAGTTACCCTGAGTTGAATGAGCAAAAAGAGTCTTGAACGAGTTTCAACTTTTTTGATTGAAGCAAGGCTGCGCGCAAGACGACGAAAAAGCGCGTGGAATCTAATTTTGATTCCGCCTGCTCTATTTGGCTGGCTTGGCAGTTGGTATGCACTCTTCCGAATTGTATGGTCTTTTCACCAGGCACTCTACCCGCAACATGCCTTTCATGATTTCTGGCAAGAGGGCGTCGGTTTTCAGGCTTTTACCTTTAGCTTCATTATGCTTTTTGCCCTGTTCCCCGCCGCTATTTGCATCGGTCTGATATTTGCAAACTGCGCCGTTTGGCTCATTCCTCCGGCGCGACGCACGCTCGACGAAGAAGCCGAAGGATTTGAAGGAACCAGTTTTCGTGAGTCAAACCAGGCACTGCTTAGACTCGTCAAGTGGGCCGTTCCGGGCGGCCTAATCGTCGCGCTTGTTGCGGCCAGTTTACTTAAGTCACTACGCTAGCGGCCCAATTCTGACTCAGCCCTTTAGTGTCTTGGCCAGCTCAACGCTTCGGCGAAATGAGTTTGGCCACGTCGCGAATTTGAGGATCTTGAACCTGCACGGGAGTATTGAAGAAACGGTTTCCCCGGATGATGTTTCCAGAGGAACCGGTCTCTTTCAGGATGCCGATTGTGGCCTCCGTGACCACGTTGTCTGTCACGACGTTGTTGTTGCCGGAGAGAAAGATGCCGGACTCGGCGCCGTTAAACACATGATTCTGGCGAGCGCGAGACCCATCGCCCTCCAACCGAATCCCATCGAACACGATCGAAGCGAATGTTTCGTTGCCCTTGACCTCAGCATCGTTGCCGTCAACGAAGATGTTGACCTGGCTGATGCCGGCAGTGTTGCCGGAGACCTCCACACCGTCGGATTGCGTGACCAGTATGTTGGTGGCAACGGCGGTGCAGGTGGCCACGGCGGTACACGG